>JACDHN010000300.1 GCA_013821025.1 Acidimicrobiia bacterium
GGCGTGGGCCGAGCGCCGACCCGTCGTGATCGAACTGGGGCTCGACCCGGTCGCCTTTCGAGAGCCACAATCCGTCGCCGTCGAGCCGTGGCGCCTGGTGCCGGGCAGCGAGCCGTGGTTCGACCGTCTGCACTTCCTGGTTTGGAACAACACCTACGATGCCCGCGCCGGCAACCCGGTGTGGTGGTGGGGCGTCAAGTCCACCCGCATCGACGACGGCGTCGCCGTTACTCCCGACGGTCCCGGCGACGTCACGTTGCCCGACGGCACATCGGCCTGGATCGACGGTGGTCCCCGTCGTCCGTGGGCCCAGACCGAGGTCGGGGGGCTTGCCGTCGTGCACGCCGAATCGGTGGAGCTCGGCCGCCTCGACATCGTGCCCGCCCCGACGCCCCCGACGGCAGAGTTGGCTGTATTGGCCGACGATCAGCTGGCGGCTGTGGCACACATGTCCGGGCCGGCGCGGGTCATCGCCCCGGCTGGCTCGGGGAAGACCCGGGTGCTCACCGAGCGGCTGCGACACCTTCACGTCAATCGGGCCTACGAGCCAGGCGCCGTGCTGGCCGTCGCCTACAACAAGCAGGCGCAATTGGAGATGGAGGCCCGCACCACGGATTTCGGGCCGCGGGTGCGGACCCTCAACTCGTTGGGGCTCTGGGTCCTGGCCGGGCATCGCCGGTCGTCGCCGCCCGTGATCGAGGAGCGCGAGGTGCGTCGCCTCGTGGAGACCCTCATCCCTGGACAGCGTCAGCGGCGATCGAACACCGACCCGATCGGACCGTACGTCGAAGGATTGACGGCGATCCGGCTCGGCCTCACGGACCCTGAGATCGTGGAGTCCTCGCGCGACGACGTCCCCGGCCTCGCCGAGATGTTCCCCAGGTACAGGACCGTGCTCGCCGAACGAGGTGTGGTCGACTTCGACGAGCAGATCTACTCGGCCCTCGAGGTGCTCCTCGGCGATGGGCAATACCGCCGATCGATGCAGCGATCGTGCCGTCACCTGCTGGTCGACGAGTTCCAGGACCTGACGCCCGCCCACGTGCTGATGCTGCGGCTGCTCGCCCTGCCAGCGCTCGATGTGTTCGGGGTCGGCGACGACGACCAGTGCATCTACGGCCACGCCGGCGCCGACCCGGCGTTCCTCATCGACTACGCCGACCTGTTCCCGGGTGCAGTGGCACACCCACTGCGCGTGAACTACCGCTGCCCGACCGAGGTCGTGAGCGGCGCCC
Source organism: Acidimicrobiia bacterium (assembly GCA_013821025.1). Classification (GTDB taxonomy): domain Bacteria; phylum Actinomycetota; class Acidimicrobiia; order Acidimicrobiales; family Ilumatobacteraceae; genus JACDHN01. The sequence goes on from JACDHN010000300.1 coordinate 1,236, forward strand.
GCACACTGCTCGGCTACAACCATCGGCGGGTGGCCAAAGAGATCACAGCCGGGCCGGCCAACGAGTCCGTGGACGGCACGCTGCTGATCGTCGAGCACGGGCCCGACGGCGGCGCCGTCGAGCTGGTCAGGCTCGTCCGACGCTGGTTGGCCGAGCCAGGCGTGGAGCCAGCGTCGATCGCCGTGCTGACCCGCGTCAACTCGCTGCTGCTGGCACCACACGTGGCGCTCCACGAGGGCGGCGCGCCGATGTCGTCCGTGCTCACGCCGGTGGTGCTGGAGCGCACGGGAATGCGGGCGGCGCTCGCCTACTTGCGCATCGCTGCGTCGCCAACGGCCATGGACCCCGGCGACATCGTGGAGATCCTGCGCCGCCCGACCCGTGGTCTGCCTCAGTGGTTCCCCGACCGCCTGGCGCGCCGATCCACGTGGACTGTCGACCAACTACGGGCTATCGCCGACCAGGTGCCCGAGAAGGACGCCGCCAAGGTGCTGCGCCTGGCCGACGATCTGCACATCGTTACCGATGCTGGCCGGGCCGGTACCACTCGCCATGTGCTCGAGGCAGTTCGCGACGACATCGGCCTCGGATCGGCGATGAGTCTGCTCGACCGCACCGGCGGCGGCCAAGGGTCGAGCCACCTCGACGACCTCGAGGGTCTGCTCGGCGTGGCCGACCTCCATCCCGACCTCGACGGGTTCGAGGCCTGGCTGAGGCAGTCGTTCCAGCACGAGGCCGACGTCTCGGGCGTCAAGCTGTCGACCATCCACCGTGTGAAAGGCCGGGAGTGGAACCGGGTGATCGTGTTCGGCGTTGTCGACGGCGTGATGCCGCACCGGCTTGCTGAAGACATCGAGGAGGAGCGGCGCGTGCTGCACGTGGCCATCACGCGGGGGCGCCATCGCGTCGCCGTGCTGGCAGACCGCACCCGGCGCTCGTCGTTCCTCGACGAGCTGGCCGGCACGGCGCCGCAGCAGCCGCCCGGTTCCCGGGCGTCGACCATCCAGTCCGCCCGTCCTACGGCGGCCAAGCCAGCCTCGCCCACTGCCGACGGTATCGAGGCCAAACGGGGCCTCACCGTCAAGGTGTTGGGTGGTTACGAAGGGGAGATCGACGCCATCAACGGCCGCACTGCTCGAGTGCGCATGGCCGCCGGCGGCACGCTGACGGTTCGCTTCGGCGAGCGGGTGGAGCACGACGGCCGCCGGGCGCCGCTCGTGGCTCCGAGCGAGCTGTGGGGCGCCGCCGCCGATGCCGAGGCGGCGCTGCGCACATGGCGCACCGGGCGATCCCACGCCGACGGCGTGCCTGCCTACATCGTCGTCAACGACAAGCACCTGAGGGGGATCGCCCTTGCCCAGCCCACGTCAGCGGCCGAGCTGGTGGCGTGCGACGGCATCGGTCCCGCCAAATTGGAACGCTACGGCGTCGAGATCCTCGCCGTCATCGAGTCACTCGCCTGAGGGCCGTCAGACCGAATCAGCGCAGCTGACGCACACCACCGTCGTCGGGAGCGCGATCAGCCGCTCAACCGCGATCGTTCCTCGGCAACGATCACACGTCGTGGCGGTGCCATCGGCAACCCGCTGCGCCGCAACGTCGAGCGCCTTGAGATCCTCTTTCGCCTGGTCGACGAGGGCCGAGACCTGTGCACGCTCGTAGGCGATTGTCGAACCCTCCGGGTCGTGCTCATCGTCTGGCGGATCGAGCTCGGTCGCCTCCACGATGTCGCCGAAGCTGCGCTGCAGGACCGTGAGCTGACGTCGCGTCCGCTGGCGCGCCGCTTCGATGGCGGCGCCGATGACGTCCTGAACTCCGTGAGCAGGAGGATCGTCGTTACGGACGGGGCGCGCCGATCTTTCGCACCGGTACAGCCAACAAGAACAACCCAAACGTCATGACAACGAGGACCGTCTTCTCGATAGGTCCTGTCTCCGGCCTCCAGACCGCGGCGACGAATGAGAGCACGACGAACGTCATGACGACGAGGATGGCAATCCGGAGCAGACGCAACATGTTCGGAGGATACGTTCGGCGCACCGATCTGTCCACAGGGGCGAGCGACGACCGAAATCGGACGCGTCGGCCGCGTCGAGCGGCAGCGCCAGGCGTCAGGCGTCAGGACTTGACGAGGCGGTCGATGGCGTTGGTCGCCTCGCCGATCATGCGATCCGCCTCGGCGGACTGGCCGGCCGCTGCGGCGCCCGACACGCAATGGCGCAGGTGCTCATCGAGGAGACCGACGGCCACGCTCTGCAGCGCCTTCGTGGCAGCACTCACCTGGGTGAGGATGTCGATGCAGTACTCGTCGTTGTCGACCATCCGTTGCAGGCCGCGGATTTGGCCCTCGACGCGGCGCAGCCGCTTGAGGTAGTCGTCCTTCTGCATGGTGTAACCCCGTGCTACCACTGTGTCCTCCAACTTTCGTCTCCACCAGCATACCACCGGCGGGTATCACCTCGCAGTTGCATTATACCCCACAGGGGTATATAGTAAGTGGGCAGGAGAAGGGAGTCACCATGTCGCAC
>JACDHN010000301.1 GCA_013821025.1 Acidimicrobiia bacterium
TCGCTCCTGCTTGGCCGTGACGCCTTTCACGCCGGAGATGTCGATGCCCTTGGCCGGATCGTAGGGACGCGGCCAGGCGGCGGCGGTCTCGACAGCTCCGTGCTCCTCACCAGCCGCATGCTCCTCACCCGCCACGTGCGCCTCACCCGCCGCATTCTCCTCACCAGCCGCATGCTCCTCACCAGCGGCGTGCGCCTTGCCCGCCACGTGCTCCCCACCCGCCACGGATTCCCCAGCCGCATGCTCCCCACCCGCCACGTGCTCCTCACCCGCCACGTGCTCCTCACCCGCCGCGTGCTCCTCACCCGCCGCGTGCTCCTCACCCGCCACGTGCTCCTCACCCGCCACGTGCTCCTCACCCGCCGCGTGCTGATCGGCGCCGGAGTGCGAATGGTTGGCGCCCATCACCATCGCCGGCACCGTCAGGCTGGTGGCCAGCAAGGCGACGGGGGCCAGTGACAGTGAGCGCAGCATGGCGTCGCGCCGTACGAGGGTCATCGCCGCTGTGAGCGCCGCGCCGGCGCCCAGGATGGCGCACACAGTGTCGGTGAACTGTGCCGCCTCCGCCGCTTCGAGGCCCTCGATGAAGGAGATTCCGCGCACCCGAGTGGTGAGCCAGAACGCGAAGGCGCCGCCGTTCCCAGCGATTCCCACGAGCGCCAGCAACCGGGACGGCCGCCACAGCGCCACGAGCCCCCACCCGATCTGGAACACCGTCACGGCGATGAACAGCCGGGCCAGCGTGACGTGCTCGGCATGCAGCCCGATTGCCGCGGCGTGCACGACGCCGGCAGAAATGGAGAGCGCCGCCGCCACCCCGAGCGCAGGGGCGCGAGCGATGCGATCATCGAGTTCGAGCGCCATTCCAGCAAGCTATCGACTACCGGTGACGAGGGGCACAGCAGGGCGTCACAAAAGGCCTGATGGGAGGTGTTCGCCGGCAACCCGGTCAACTAGCGTCACGTCCACATGAGCACCGACGTCGAGACCGCCGACGACACCGACTCAGCCGGAGGCCGCCGGTTCAGGCCGCACCACGTCGCCATCGTGCTCGGCATCGGCATCGCCGTGTTCACGGTCGTCTCCGGCGTCGTTCCGCTGATCACCGAGTGGCGCTCCGACTCACCGATCCACAGAGAGGTGTTCGAGAACGTCCCCGGACCGCTGCAGATCGCCTTCTACACCGTGATTCCGGTGCTCATCGTGTGGGGCGCGTTCCAGTTCGCCGACCGGATGCGCAACTGGGAGCGAGGCCGGCCGGCCGACCGGCGCACGACGTCGCGCAACGCCAAGCGGCGATTCGCCGACTTTCGCGCCGGCGTGTACATGCGCACGCTGCTGCGCGATCCGGCGGCCGGCCTGATGCACTCGATGATCTACTTCGGCTTCCTTGTGCTGCTCGCCGTCACGACGGTGCTCGAGATCGACCATCAGATGCCCGAGAGTCTCAAGTTCCTGCACGGGCGAACGTACCAGGCGTACGCCGCTGTCGGCGATGCCGCCGGGCTGGTGTTCATCGGCGGGGTCGCGTGGGCCATCGCCCGGCGCTACGTCCAGCGCCCGTACCGCATCCGCATCAAGACCAGGCCTGAGCACGCCGTGATCCTCGGCGTGTTCCTGGCCATTGGCCTGAGCGGTTTCGGCGCCGAGATGTTCCGCATCGCCCTCGGCACGGCGGAGGGTACCGACCTCGAGTTCGAACGGTGGAGCTTTGTCGGTTACCCGCTCGGCACGCTCGTCGACGGCTGGTCCGTGTCGACGCTCCAGACCTGGCACCAGTGGTGGTGGATCGGTCACGTCGTGAGCTTCGTGGCGTTCCTCGTCATCCTGCCGATCACGATGTTGCGACACATGTTCACGTCACCACTGAACATGTATCTCAAAGACCAAAGCCGCCCGAAGGGGGCGATGAAGCCGATGCCCAATCTGATGGAGACCGAACTGGAGACGTTCGGGGCCTCCGTCGTGGAGGACTTCACCTGGAAGCAGCTGCTCGACACCGACGCTTGCACGATGTGCGGGCGCTGCACCAGCGTGTGCCCTGCCCATGCCACCGGCAAGCCGCTCGACCCGCGCGATATCGTGCTGAAGACCGGCGAGGTGATGGCAGCCACGGGTGATCCGATCGTCAGCCCGCCGCTCGGCACCGACGCTGAGATCACCATCCCGGCCAACTCGCTGTTCGAGCGCATCACGTCGGAGGAGTTGTGGGCGTGCACGTCGTGCAAGGCATGTGACGAGATCTGCCCTGTGAACATCGAGATCCTCGACAAGATCCTCGACATGCGGCGCTATCTCTCGCTGATGGAGTCCGACTTCCCAGCCGAGCTCGGCAACGCCTACCGGTCGATGGAGAACCAGTTCAACCCGTGGGGGATCAACCAGGGCGAGCGTGGCGACTGGGCCAAGGGGCTCGACTTCGTCGAGATCGTGGAGCCCGGCCAGCCCCTCACGGCGGAGTACCTGTACTGGGTTGGCTGCGCCGGGAGCTTCGACGACAAGAACAAGAAGGTCACCCAGGCGATGGCCAAGCTGCTGGCGAGGGCCGGCATCAGCGTGGCCGTGCTGGGACCCTCGGAGATGTGCACGGGCGACTCGGCTCGGCGCAGCGGCAACGAGTACCTGTTCCAGATGCTGGCCCTGCCGAACATCGAGATGCTCGACGGCATGGGCGTGACGAAGATCATCACCCAGTGCCCGCACTGCTTCAACACGCTGCTCAACGAGTACCCGCAGCTCGGCGGGCGCTACGAGGTGATCCACCACTCACAACTGCTGGAGCAGCTCATCGCAGAGCAGCGGCTCGACGTCTCGAGCGCCACGCTCGAGGAACGTCTGACGTACCACGACTCGTGCTACCTCGGTCGCCACAACGACGTGTACCTGGCGCCGCGCAAGGTGGTCGGCGCCATCAAGGGCATCGAGGTCGTCGAGATGCCGCGCAACGGCACCAAGGGCATGTGCTGCGGGGCCGGCGGGGCCCGCATGTGGATGGAGGAGTCCACGGGAGTGAAGGTCAACGACGAGCGAGCCAGAGAGGCGCTGTCCACCGGTGCCAGCCGCATCGCCACCGCCTGCCCGTTCTGCTACATCATGCTCGACGACGGAGTGAAGGGCGCCGGAGTCGACGACGACCAGGTCAAGGTCGCCGACATCGCCATCCACCTGCTCGACGCCATCGAGGCCGGCGAGCGCAACGTCGACACGACCCTGGTACCGACCCCATTGGCCACCCCCCTCTCGACCCCCTCCCCCGACACCCCGTAAGTCTCATGAGAGGTTGAGGACATCCGTGACCGAGGTCGCGCGAGCGAATACCGGTTCCGGACGTTGGCCGGCGCCGTGAACCGGGAGCATCGACGGCGCCACGTACCGTTGACATGTCGACCAACAAGAGGACGCCGATCGAGCGGCTGTCGCCGCCATCGCCAGCGGTGATCGACGCGCGCTCTCGGAGCTGTACGAGCGGCATCGTCGGGGACTGTGGTCGTTCATCCGGCGATCGGTCGCCGACGAGCATCTCGCCGAGGAGGTGCTCGCCGACACGCTGGTGGCGGTGTGGCGTGCTCGGACGGCTACCCGAGTTGGCCGATGGCGAGGTCGCCGACCTCGGCTTGACCGAGCTCGGAGGTGTCACGGTGCGGTACCTTCGCTTCGACCTCGCGGCCGGTAGCCTCGGGGCACCGACGGGCACCAGCATCGCCGAGGTGTGGATCGCCGAGGTGTGGATCGCCGAGGTGTGGATCGCCGACGACGGGTCCG
>JACDHN010000302.1 GCA_013821025.1 Acidimicrobiia bacterium
GGGTAGCGCTGATGATGGACGGCACGATGTCGAGGCTCCCGCACTTCCTGGTGGAGAAAGGCGGCGTGAACTCCGGGTTCATGATCGCCCACGTCACGGCGGCAGCGCTGGCCAGCGAGAACAAGTCGCTGGCCCACCCGCGATGTGTCGACACCGTGCCCACGTCGGCGAACCAGGAAGACCACGTGTCGATGGCGACTGGCGCCGCAGCGCGACTGTGGTCGATGACGGCCAACACCAGGGTGATCCTCGCCATCGAGTGGCTGGCCGCTTGCCAGGGCATCGACTTCCAGGCCGGGCTGCATACGACCGAGGCGCTCGAGCACGTGCGCCAGTGGGTGCGCCAGCGGGTGCCGTTCTACGAGCGCGACCGCTTCTTCGCCCCCGACATCGAAGCCGCCACCGAGCTGGTGGCGCGCCAACCGGGCCACGAACTGCTCCCTGCGGCCATGTTTGCGTCGCTCGGGGAGGCAGGCCGATGAGCCGTCCGCTCGACCGCCGCACGTTCCTGGGCGGCCTGCTGGCGACCGGCGTGGCCGCGTGCACGAACGACGCCACATCGGCGCCGTCGAGCACCCCACCGTCCAGCGCTCCATCCTCGAGCACCCCGTCGGCAACATCCACTACGGCATCGACCTCAACGGCGTCCACTATTGTGCCGACCACGACTGCCGCCACGGCGGTCCCCGACCCCGCCCGAGTGTTGGGCGTGCCGCAGGACCTGTTCACGCTCGGGGTTGCCTCGGGTGATCCGTTGCCCGACCGTGTGGTGCTGTGGACGCGATTGGCCCCCGATCCGCTCGACGGGGGTGGGATGCCGGAGTACCAGGTCCCAGTGCGCTGGCAGGTGGCCGACGATGAGCGGTTTGCCGACATCGTCGCCGCCGGCATTGTGGCCACGGGGCCTTCGACGGCGCACAGCGTCCATGTCGACGCCACCGGGCTGCGGCCGGGGCGGGAGTACTTCTACCGCTTCACCACCGGGGGTGAGGAGTCGCCGATCGGCCGCACGCGCACGGCGCCGGCGCCGGGGAGCGACCCGGGACGGATGCGGTTGCTGTTCGCCTCCTGCCAGAACTGGCAGGACGGGTACTGGACGCCGTGGCCGCACGCGGTGGGCGAGGATCCCGATCTGATCGTGTGGCTCGGTGATTACATCTACGAGGGTGATGCCAGGCCCGAGGCGGTGCGCAGACACAACAGTGGCGAGATCGGAACGCTCGAGGAGTACCGCAATCGATGGGCCCTGTACAAGGGCGACCGGGATCTGCAAGCTGCCCACGCGGCGGCACCGTGGGTCATCACCTGGGACGACCATGAAGTGGAGAACAACTACGCCGGGTTGACCCCGCAGGACCGCGCCGACGCCGCCACATTCGGCCGTCGCCGGGCCGACGCCTACCAGGCGGCCTGGGAGCACCAGCCCGTGCGGGCGCCGGCACCAGCCGGCTCGTCGTTCCAGATGTACCGATCGCTGTCATGGGGGACGCTGAGCGATTTGTTGGTGCTCGATGGTCGTCAGTACCGCACCGACCAGCCGTGCCCGGGAGCCAGCGATCTGAGCGAGGGCTGCGCGGCGCGGACCGATCGCGGAGGCACGATGCTCGGGCGCCGTCAGAAGGAGTGGCTGCGTCGACGTGTGTCGCACTCGGACGCCCGATGGTCTGTGCTGGCCAACCAGACGATCATGACGCCGGTGCCGTTCGCCGGCCTGTTCAACCTCGACCAATGGGACGGGTACGCAGCTGAACGCGACGATGTGGTGGAGCTGTTGCGGCGCGCCCGCAATGCCGTTGTGCTGACTGGCGACATCCATGCCAGTGCAGTGGGCACCCTCGGCGTCGACGTCGACCGTGATCGTCCCGCCGGCACCGAATTCGTCGGCACGTCGATCTCGTCCGATTTCGCCGACGGTCTCGAGCAGGTGGTCGCTGACCTGGTGGAGCCGCTCCCGCAGGTGCAATGGTTCGACGCCAGTCGAAGGGGCTACGGACGCTGCGACGTCACGGCGGAGGAGTGGCGAACGGACTACCGGGTGGTGTCGACGGTGGCCGATCGAAAAGCCTCGATCACGACGGCCGCGTCTTGGGTCGTCAGCGACGGCACTCCGGTAGCCGAGCGGGACTGATCGCCTCGTCGGGCGCCGGCGCGCACGGGTCAGCGGTTGCGGCGTCGCAGCATCCAGAACACCGCCACGCCGCCGAGGGCGGCGAACGACACCGGAAACGCCAGCCGTTTGGCTGTGGCAACTGGATCCGTCGAGTGTTCCGTAACCGGCGCTGTCAGCCACTCGGCGGGGTCGGCCCGCTTGTCAGCCGCCGCAGGTGGGTCGAACGACGATGGGACCACATCGGTGGCCTCGGCCGTCGCCTCGGTCATGGCCGCCAACGTGCCGTCGGGGTCAACGACCGCGAGCCGTTCACAGCGAGCGCACGTGACATCGCCGGTTCCGCCTTCGAACGATTCGAGTTGATTCGAGCGAATCTTGCACCTGGGCATGCCCTCGGCGTCGGCGAGATGGACCTTGCCGGTGTTGGATCGGAGCATTGTGGCGATGCACGGATCGTAGGCGATCGCTCATGACTGCCGGACGCATCTCGCGCTGCGAGCAGCTCCGCTCACTGCGTGACGAACACGAACGATGCGCTCGGTGACCCCACGGGGCCTGCGGCGTTGCGCGCCCTGATCACGAACGAGTTGCTCCCGATCTGCTCGCCGGCCACGAGCGCGGCGCTACAACGGGTGCCAGGCCGAGGTATCAGCTCGCAGGCAAAGAGCGTCGTCGACAGGGAGCCATCGGTCCGGCGCAGCACGTAGTCGGTGGCGCCAGCCACCGGCGTGTGCCCGATGCGGGCGAGACAGAGAGGTGTACTGGTAGGACACGGTAAGCACAGCGGGTCATCCACGCCGACCACGCCGCACGCCTGCGCCGACACGACCACGGGACCAGCTGGCTCCGCTGGGATCGTGGTTGTCGGCGGGATCGTGGTCGTCGGCGGGATCGTGGTTGTCGGCGGGATCGTGGTTGTCGGCGGGATCGTGGTCGTCGGCGGGATCGTGGTCGTCGGCGGGATCGTGGTTGTCGGCGGGATCGTGGTCGCCGGCCTCGTGGTGGTTGGCAGCCTCGTGGTGGTCGGTCTCGTGGTCGGTGGCGAGGGCGTGGCGGTTGGTCCCGGCGTCGCAGTGGGCCGAGAGCTGGTGCTGGGCATGACGGTGGTCGGTGTCGTGGTGGTCGGTCTCGCGCCAGGAAGCGTTGTCCGCGTGGGAGTGGTCAGCGCCGTGTCCGTCGCTGGATCGGTGGTGAAAACGGGCGGCGGGATCGTCAGGTCGGGAGGCGTCGTCGAGGCATCGGTGGCATCGGTCCTACCGGGTATTCCGCCAGTTCTGGTGCCGGAGCTGCTGTCGCCGGTGCCCGATGGTGTGGAATCCGCCGGCGGCGAGCCGGACGTGATCGCCGCCGCGCCCTGCTGACTCCCTCCCGGTCCGGTACTGCCAGCAGTCGGCCCTGAGGAGGTCGGCTCTTCGGTCCCAGGCGGATCGTCGAGCATGCGGTCGGCCGTGTCGCCGTCGGAGCGCAGTGCCGTCACCAGGGCCAGGCCCGTGACGGCCAGCACGAGCGCGGCTGCGGCGACACCGCCAACGGCTGTCGTGGTGCCCAACTGTGCGGTGAGCCGTCGCCACCAACCGACGAGCAGCGCCGGCAACCAGGCGACGGCCGCCCGCCCGTGTCGCACGCCAGGTGTCATGGCGCCCGAAACCG
>JACDHN010000072.1 GCA_013821025.1 Acidimicrobiia bacterium
CCTCTGCGGCGTACTCGATGGCAGCAAGGCCCTCCTCGCCGTAGGCGTCGCCCTGATAGATGACACCGACCTTGACGTTCTCGCCGCCTCCCATCTCGTCGGAGACCCACGCCATGGCGTTGATGGCTTCGAGCGGGAACGGGGTCTGGAACACGAACATGTGGTCCAGCGGGATCACCGACGCCGACAGTGTTCCGGCGAGCGTCACGATGCCGTCGCGAGATACGTCGTTGGCCAGCGCGAAGACGGTGGCGGTGCCGAGCAGCTGCGTGACGAACGCCGTGTCGTCCTTGATCGCCCGGTACTCTTGGATGGCGATCTGCGTGTCGTACTTGGTGTCGGCCCGCACGACGGTGACGTCACGGCCGCAGATACCACCCTCGGCGTTGAGGGCTTCGAAGTAGATCTCGCTGCCAATCGCCGCCGGCGTCCCGATCGAGGCGATGGGCCCTGAGAAGTCGTTGAGCACGGCCACCCGGATCTCGGAGTCGGTCACGCCGGGACCGGTCGTGACCTCGCCGAGCTCGCCGGCCCCGGTGGTTGGCGGTGCCTCGCTGCCGGCGGTCGTCGGCTCCGTGCTGGCCGGGTCGGTGCTGCCCGGTTCGGTGCTGGCCGGCTCGGTGCTGGCCGGCTCGGTGTCTTCAGCTGCGGTGTCGCCGGATGTCGGATCGGCGCTGGAGGCGACAGAGTCGCCGGCGCCCGGCTCGTCGTCGCCGCACGCGGCGAGTGTGAGACTGACGACGCCAAGCGCTGACAGCAGTTGTTTGGCTCGCACGGTTCCCCCTCTTCGTACACGTCCTGACGGAGCGCTGTGAACGGCTCCCGTTGACCAGGCGCATTTCTGAACATAACATCACCTTCACAAATGTCAAGGACCGAGCGGACCGCCCGATGAGTGCTGCGGCACGCGAGTGGGTGGCGTTGCCATCGCCCACGCTCGCCCGTGCCGGCCACGGCAGCGCACCGTGCCAGGGCGTCTACCACCGCCCGGCCGGAGCGGCGCCGAAGACGGCGTTCATCGCCAGCCACTACAACGTCGACTTCTCAGAGCACTACCTGGCCGAGCCGCTCGCCGAGCGGGGCCACGGTTTCCTCGGTTGGAACACGCGCTACAGGGGCAACGAGGCGTACTTCCTGCTCGAGCATGCCGTCGTCGACATCGGCGTCGGCGTCCGTTGGTTGCGCGAGGTCGCCGGCGTCGACACCATCGTCATCATCGGCAACTCCGGCGGCGGGTCGCTGATGGGTGCGTACCAGTCCCAGGCGACGGAACCGAACCTGCACCCGGCGCGCGACATGTCGCTTCCCGATGCGGCGCTGTCGCTGTCGCCAGCCGATCTCTACGTGTCGCTCAATGCCCACCCAGGCCGCCCGGACGTGCTGACCTCGTGGCTCGACCCGTCCGTCACCGACGAAGCCGACCCGATGTCGGTCGATCCCGCGCTCGACATGTTCGACGAACGCCACGGGCCCCCGTACGCGCCCGAGTTCGTCGTGCAATACCGCGCCGCCCAGATCGCCCGCAACGAACGCTTCACCACCTGGGCGATCGACGAGCTCGATCGGCTCGCATCACACGGTGCGTGGGACCGGCTCTTCAACGTGCACCGGGTGTGGGCCGACTTGCGTTTCACGGACCTGACGCTCGATCCGTCGGACCGTCTCGCAGGCTGTTACGTCGGCGATCCTCGCAAGGCCAACTACGGCCCGCTCGGCATCGGACGTACCAATACGCTGCGTTCGTGGTTGTCGATGTGGAGCCTGCGCGAATCTCAGTGCGTCGGGGCTCCCCACCTCGGTCGGATCGAGGTTCCCTCGATCGTGATCCAGTCGATGGCGGACCGCGGCGTATACCCGTCGGATGCGCATGCCCTCCACGAGGCGCTGGCATCGAAGGACAAGTCGCTCGAGTTCCTTCCCGGCGAGCACTACTTCGAGGACGCCGGTCGCCCCGAGGTCGCCGATCTCATCACATCGTGGACCGACAACCGCCGTGGCTGAGCCATCCATCCTTCAACGACGTCACCATCCGGAACCATCTCTGTGAAAGGACCACCCATGAACGACCGTTCAGACCCAACATCGCCGATCCGCAACCGGGAGTTCGCGCTCAACGGCATCAATCACCTCGCCCTCGTGTGCAGCGACATGCAACGCACCGTCGACTTCTACACGGAGGTCCTCGGCATGCCGCTCGTGAAGACTCTCGAGCTTCCGGGAGGGATGGGCCAGCACTTCTTCTTCGGACTCGGTAACGGCGATTCGCTGGCCTTCTTCTGGTTCCCCGACGCACCGGCGGCGACGCCTGGTCTCGCGGCGCCGCGCGGTCTGCCCGGTACGGGCATGCTGACCAGCGGCGTGGCGTCGATGAACCACGTCGCCTTCGACGTGCCGGAGGACAAGATGGACGAGTACCGCCGCCGCCTGCTCGACAAGGGACTCGAGGTGACCGAGATCGCCAACCACGACGACAGCCGCCGGACGATCAGTGCGGACATGCACGAAGGGGTGTTCATGCGCAGCATGTACTTCTTCGATCCCGACGGGATCCTGCTCGAGTTCGCCTGTTGGTCGAACGCCGGCAAGGCACTCGCAGGCAACCAGCGCAACGACGTGCTCGAACCGGCAGTGCACTGATCGCGGCCTGAGCTCATCTCCGGTGCGTCGCTCAAGGAGCCGCGCCGTGGCGGTACCCAAACCGCGGCTGGTCATCAGATCTGGTTCGTAGCGACGATCGCCTGCATTCGGCGGGCGACTCCGTCAGCGTCGGCAACGGCGAGACGATGCTGTGGCGCGGCGCAGCTCACGGCGGCGACGAGGGTGCCGTCCTGGCCGCGCAGCGCGACGGCGACCGAGACGACGTCGACCTCGCTCTCTCCGCTGTTGACCGCGAAGCCGACTCGCCGGCACTCGTCGAGAACGGTGAGCAGATCGTCGATGTCATCGATGGAGCTCGCTGTGCCGGTCGGCAGCTGCTGGGTGCCGTAGAGCCGGCGGACCATGTCGTTGCTCACACCGGCCAGCAGCATCTTGCCGGTGGAGGTCCAATGAGCTGCGAGCGAGCGCCCCGTGCGGGCGGCGACGCGAACGGCCCGCGTCGACTCGACCGCGTCGAGATAACGCACCAGCGTGCCTTCTCGGATCCCGAGGTGGATCGTCTCGCCGAGATCGGCCGCCAGCTTCTCCAGCAGGGGCCGCGCTCGTACGAGCAACTCGCCATGCAGCACGGCGGTACGTCCGATCTCCAGCAGCGCGTCACCGGCGGTGTAAAGGCGGCTGTCGGGCCGCTGGCGAACGAACCCGCGATGGGCCAGCGCGGCGAGGAGGCGATGAGCGGTGGAGTTGGCGACACCAAGCTCGCGTGCCACGTCGGATAGGCGCATCGCCGGTTCGAAGCGGAGCAGCTCGATGATCCGCAGGGCGTGGTCCACCGACGCGAGCGGGTAACGCGGCAGATCCGTGAGAGTCGTCTCGATCACGTGATCGTCTTCCCGCCGTCAATGACGAGGGTCTGACCCGTCATGTACGAGGATTCGGCACTTGCGAGGTAGAGCACTGCGTTGGCGATGTCGTCGGGTTCGCCGAAACGACCGGCCGGCAACCGGCGACGGAGCCGCTCGGAACGTTGCTCGTCGGCCAGCAACGGCGCTGTCGCAGCGGTGCGGATGAGCCCGGGGCACACGGCGTTGCAGCGGATCCCGGCCGAGCCGTAGTCGACAGCCACGGAGCGTGTCAGCTGGACGACGCCGCCCTTCGCTGCCATGTAGGCGGCGAAGTTCGGCGTCGCATCCAGGAACCCGGCGATCGATGCCCTGTTCACGATGGCGCCCCCTCCGCCGTCGATCATGATCGGGATGGCGTACTTGCAGCCGAAGAAGACGCCCGTCAGGGTCACATCGATCGTTCGCTGCCACTCCTCGGTCGACGTCTCGAGCAGCGGTCGGTGCAACGGCGCCCAATAGGCGTTGTTGTGCAGCACGTCGAGCCGACCGAAGTGCTCGACGGCCTTTTCGCACATCACCTTCACCGCCTCCTCGTCGGCGACGTCAGTGAGGCACGACACGGCCGTGCCGCCCGCTGCGGTGATCGCACCCACCGTGTCGTCGGCGCCTTCGATGACGACATCGGCCACGACCACCGATGCACCCTCGGCTGCGAACGCGGCGGCCGTTGCACGCCCGATGCCTGATCCGGCCCCCGTGACGACGGCGACCTGCCGCTGGAAGCGCGACCCGGCGGTCACAGCACGTGATCAATTCTGCTGAGCAGAAAATGCATCGTTGGCCAGTCTAGACACGAGCGAAGCACTCCAGCACCTCACCTAGACGCCCGTGGACAAGAGCCACTAGTCTGGCTCCTGTGGAGTTCTCCTTAGCAGAACGACCGATCGCGCTCTCGGACCGCCGCTGGCCCGATGCCGGCGTCACCCGGGTGCCGTTCTGGGTGTACACCGACGTCGCCCTCTACGAACGAGAGCAGGAGCGGATCTTCCGCGGGCCGTCGTGGAGCTACGTCGCACTGGCCGCCGAGATCCCCGAGGCCGGCGACTTCGTGCGAACCAGCGTCGGCGACGTCCCCGTGATCGTCACTCGCGACCGCAAGGGCGCGGTGCACGTGGTCGTCAATCGCTGCGCCCATCGGGGTGTCGTCGTCTGCAACGCTGCATCCGGCAACGCCACCACGTTCACCTGTCCGTATCACCAGTGGCAGTACGCCTCCGACGGCCGGCTGCTCGGCTTGCCGTTCAAGAAGGGCGTCGGCGGTCACGGCGGCATGCCCGCCGACTTCGACAACGCCGAGCACGGCCTCCAGCAGTTGTGCGTCATCGAACGCAACGGGGTCGTCTTCGCCTCGTTCGACCACGGCCTGGCGTCGCTGGAGGAGTATCTCGGGCCGACGAACCTGGGCTGGTTCGACCGCGTCTTCGACGGTCGACCCCTGCGGGTCCTCGGCTATCAGCGCCAGACCGTGCCGGCCAACTGGAAGCTGATGTTCGAGAACATCAAGGACCCGTACCACGCAAGCCTGTTGCACGTCTTCCTCGTCACGTTCGGACTGTTTCGCGCCGACAACCCGTCGAAGACGCAGATGGATGCGACGGGACAGCATTCCGTGCTCGTCTCGCAGCGCTCCGAACAGCGTGAGGTCACCGGCACCGACGACATCAAGCGGGTCCGGCACGACCTCGTGCTGCGCGACCCGACGCTGCTCGACCCGGTGCGCGAGTTCCCTGGGAGCGCCACGGTCGTGATGCAGACCATCTGGCCCAACCTGATCGTGCAGCAGCAGTCGAACACGTTGGCCATGCGCCAGCTCGTCACCCGGTCGGTCGACGAGTTCGAACTGCACTGGACCTACTTCGGCTATGAGAGCGACGATGAGGAGATGACGCAGCGCCGCCTGCGCCAGGCGAACCTGATGGGTCCTGCAGGACTCGTGTCGATCGACGATAGTGAGGTGATGCGCCTTGCCCAGCAGGGCGCCGCCGTCGGCCAGCACCACGAGGCGCTGTTGGAGATGGGTGGTGCCGACCTCGACGACACCGACCACATGGTGACCGAGGTGGCCATCCGCGCCTTCTATGACCACTACCGCACGGTGATGGAGTTGTGACTCAGTCGGCACCCGCTCGATCGCGGACGTCGTGGGGGCCGCTCGACGGTGGCAGCGTCCGGGAGCTCTACGACGACTACGCGGCGCTGCTCGACGACGGCCACTACGAGGCCTGGCTCGACCTCTTCGTCGCCGGCGCCACCTACATTGTGACGGCACGGGAGAACATCGAACGCGGGCTGCCATTGGCAACGATCCGTTGCGACAGCCGGGCGATGCTCTCCGATCGCGTCGACGCGCTGACCTCGACCCAGTTCTTCGCCCGCAGGATCGCTCGCCACGTGATCACGGCGATCCGCCCCGTGGGGGTCGACGCAGGCTCGGTCGACGTCACCGCAAACTTCGTGGTGTTCGAGACATTGGTCGACGAGGCCACCCGTGTGCACTCGGCCGGGACCTATGCCGACCAGGTGGTCGTCACCGACGAAGGGCCCCGCTTCGCTACCAAGCTGGCGATCTATGACGCGCCGCTGGTTCCGACCTCGATGATCGTGCCCCTTTGATCGTGCCCGTTTGAGCGTGCCTTGAGTGACATGACCGCCATCCGACCCCTCGACTTCGATCAGCTCGATGCTGGACTGCGCGCAGCGGTCAGCGCTCGGTACGAGCGCCTCGGCTACCTCGGCGATTTCTACCGGCATCTGGCGCACCAGCCGCATGCGCTCATCGCCTTCGACACCTTCACCGAAGCGTGCAAAGCAGCGCTTGGACCGCCGTTGGCCGAGACCATCGCGCTCACCGTCGCCAGCGCGCTCGACAACGCCTACGAACGTCACCAACATGAACGTCTCGCTGTTCGCTACGGGCTCGGCCGCGAGTGGGTCGCCGACGTCGAGCGGCTCGACCCCGACGCTGCCGACACGCTCCTCGACGACACCCAGCGAGCGGTCCAGCGCTTCGCGCTGTCGGCGCTCGACGTCCAGACGACCACGTCGGCGACACGACTCGACGACGTCGTGCGTGTGAGCGACGAGCCCACGGCGGCCGCCGTCGCATTGTTGACAGGACGATTCGTCGCCCACGCCCTCATCAGCCGGGCGCTGCGGCTGCAGCCAGCGGTGCCATCGATCTTCGAGGACGGTTTCGATGGGAGCTGACGCTGCGTGGTTCACGGAGGCCGACGTCGTCACTGCCGTCGATCTGCCAGCTGCCGTGGCTGCGGTCCGCGCCGTCCTGCAGCTCGAGCACGAAGGATGCGCCCGCACGCTTCCGAAGACGGCGGTTGGTTGGGGAGACGGCGACACGCTGCACGCTCTTGGTGGTGTCTCGGAGGGTCTTGGCCTGGTCGGTACGAAGACTTGGACGCACACCAGTGGAGGCGCCACGCCACTGCTCGTTCTCTGGGATGCGGCCACCGGCGACCTGCAGGCCATCGTCGAGGCGTTCGCCCTTGGTCAGCTTCGCACTGCGTCGGTCAGCGCTGTGGCGACCGACGTGCTCGCCCGGCCCGACGCCGCCGTGTTCGCCATGGTCGGCACCGGCAAGCAGGCCCTCGCGCAGGTGGCGGCAGTGATCTCACAACGACCCATCAGAGAAGTGCGCGTCTTCAGCCCGACCGCGTCCAACCGCGCCGAGTTCAGCGCCCGTCTGCGCGACCACGTCGGCGACGTCGACGTCGTCGACTGCCCCGATGTCGCCTCCGCCGTTGCCCCTGCCCATGTCATCACGACCGCCACGCGGTCGCGCCAGGCGCTGCTCGAGCTCGACATGATCGGCGACGACGTGCACGTCAACGCCCTCGGCGCCATCACGCCCGATCGACGCGAGCTCGGCGACTCCCTCGTCGCCGGCGCCCACGCGTTGGTGAGCGACAGTCCGGCGATTGCGAAGAGCCTGTCGGCCGACCTCGCCGACGTGCAGGAGCCTGTGTCGCTGGCGCAGGTGGTGGCCGACGGCTGGACGCGCACAGGCCCCGGGCCGACCGTCTTCAAGGCGATGGGACTCGGCCTCGCCGACATCGCCGTCGGCGCCGCCGTGCTCGACTCCTCGCCAGCGCGCGGCGGCGGACGTCCGATCTCGGCGACGCACCGAGCCGCGCCGCGTCTGTTCAACCCCATCACGGGAGGAAGCCCATGACCGACCACCACTTCACCGACGTCACCGGTCGTCCCGCCATCGGCGAGCCGGATTACTGGGAACCGGTCATCTTTCGCCGTTCCGAGATCGATGCCGAGATCGACCGGCTGTGCGCGCTGGAGCGACCTGGCAACGGGCGGCGCTCGTCGGTGTTCACCCACCCTCGGGCACCAGCCGGGTCACCGTCGCTGGCACCGGGCATCAGGGTGTCGCTCGACGTGCTGCTGCCGGGCGAGTCGACGGCACCCATCCGGCACACATCGACGCAGTTCGGCTTCGGCATCGCCGGCGCCGGCCGGGTCAGCATCGGCGACACCGTTCACGACGTCGGTCGCTACGACGGCTGGAACCATCCGTCCTGGCTCCCCTACATGTACACGAACACCGGTGACGAGCCGTTCGTGCGCCTGACGTATTCCAACGCGCCATTGCTGGAGCGGATGAACGTTCACCTGGTCGAGGATCTCACCGACATCACGGTCCCGTCGGCACAGCAAAAAGCGATGCCGGACGAGCCCGATGCCAGGCGCACCAGCCCGTACGGCACGTTCGAGCTCGCCGACGGGGCGATGCTGATGCCGTACGAGACGCTGGTGAACCCGCCGTCGCTCCCGTCGCTGGCGTTGGTCTGGGCGTGGGACGAGGTCAAGGACCACCTGGACCGCCTCGAGGCACTGGGCGAGTCCTACGTCGGGCGCCGTCTGTACCTGCTGTACAACCCGTTCACGGGCCGCACCAACGGCACCACGCCGTCGTTCTTCGCCACCATCACCATCCGCCCGCCGAGCATCGTCGACCGTCCGCATCGGCACGTGTCGGCGGCGATCAACTACTTCTTTCGGGGGAGCGGTTGGAGCCGGGTCGGCGGTCGCAAGTACGAGTGGGGCGCCGGTGACCTGATGTTCACCGCCCCGGGCTGGATGATCCATCACCACGCCTCCGATGACGGCGACCGCGTGTACGAGGTGACCGTTCAGGATCAGCCGTTGAACATCGCCATGGAGTCGCTGCTGTGGCAGGAAGACCTCAAGCAGCCTGCTCGGGTGCTCGGCGCCGAGGGCGGCTTCGCCACCAACAGGACGCCAATCGGATCCTCGGCGTGATCGAGCTCGACCCGGCTGCCCTCCGCGGCTCGCTCCCTCCTCTGGTCACGCCGTTTCGGGACGGCGCCGTCGATCTCGACACGTACGCCGCGCTCGTCAACTGGCAGGTGCATGAAGGCAGCCACGGCGTCGTGGTGTGCGGAACGAGTGGTGAGCCGAGCGTGCTCACCACGGTCGAACGCCGTCAGCTCGCAGAGGTGGCCATCGAGGCCGCCGCCGGTCGGATCTCAGTCGTCGTGGCGACGGGCAGTCAGTCCCACGCCGAGACGGTGGAGCTGACCGAGCACGCCGCTGCAGCCGGCGCCGACGCGCTGCTCGTGGTCACGCCGTACTACATCCGTCCGCCGAAACGTGGACTGGTGGCGTATTTCGTCGATCTCGCGTCCCGCAGCGATCTGCCGCTGCTCGTGTATCACATCCCAGGACGCGCCGCTGTCGGTGTGGACATCGGCGTGCTGTCGGAGATCGCCGAGCAGGCGCCGACGTTCGTCGGCATGAAACACGCCGTCGCCGAGCTGTCGTTGGTCACAGAGGCGCTGATGACGTTCGGGCCGGAGTTCAGGGTGCTGGTCGGCTTGGAGGAGCTGAGCTACCCGATGCTCGCGCTCGGCGCGTCCGGTCTGGTGAACGCCGTCGGCAACGTGGTACCGGCCAAGGTGGTCGAGCTCTACGAGGCCGTGGCCGGCGGCGGGTTCGCAGACGGCCGCGCTCTGCACGAGGAGCTGTTCGGGCTCAACCGGGCGGTGTTCTTCGACACCAACCCGATCCCTGTGAAGTACATGATGTGGCGTCTCGGCCTG
>JACDHN010000303.1 GCA_013821025.1 Acidimicrobiia bacterium
GCTTTCAGTTCAAACGGCGCCCTGCTCGTCCTCGACGGTCGCGGTATCTGTGACGCCGAAACCGGTCGAGGGCTCTTCGAGCCGCCGACCGGCGCCGATCTGCGGAGCCGGGTCATCGAGGTCGGCCCGGGTCGCGAGGTCATCGACATCGGCGAAGGTCTTCTCTACCAGGCCGTGTTCAACCCGCAGGGCCGGTTTGCCGCCGACCGCTACCTCGCGGTCAACGTGGGTACCGACCGCCTCGATCTGTACGACGTCGTCGAGCGCCGGCTGATCGACAGCCTCTCTGTCCCCGACGCGCAGTTCTTCGCAGCATTCGATCCGACTGGTCGGTGGCTCGTCGGATCCACCGCCGCCGGCCGGATCTGGGTGCTCGACCTCGCCGCTGTCGTGGCCGGGACGCCGGCGGAGGACGCAATCGTGCACGACTGGGTCGCCCACCGAAGCGGCATCCCCGAAATCGCCATCAGCGCCGACGGCACGCTCGCCACGATCGGTTTCGGGGAGGAGGTGAAGCTGTGGACCCTGCCCACGGGCGAACCGCTGCTCGAGCTGCGGACTGCCCCGGCGCAGGGGAAGTCGACGATCGCCTTCAGTCCGGACGGCAGCTACCTGCTGTACAGCGACGGCGATCTCGTACGCAAGTACCTCCGTGACACCGACGAACTCGTGGCACTTGCAGAGGGCCTGCTCACTCGGGACTTCACCGACGACGAATGCCGCCAATACCTCGACGCCGAATGCACCTGATCGCGTTTGCGCTCACCCACCTCGACGGTCGTGTCAGCTGTGGTTCGTATCGATGACGCAGAAGCGGTTGCCCTCCGGATCGGCCAAGACGATGAAGTCGGGGTTCTCCGGATACCGATCCCAATCGACACGCGTGGCGCCAAGAGACACGAGCCGCTCGACCTCAGAGGCTTGGTCGGCGGCGTCGCCTGCGTAGAGATCCAGATGAACACGGGGGTACTGCTGGACGGGTGTCTGGCTGACGTCGAGTGCCAGATGGGCACCGTGGCCTGACGCCGGAACGAGGATCGCAAAGTCGTCCTCGCCCTTGATCTCCCGTTTTGCAACGTAGTTCAGCGCCCGCGTCCAGAAGGCCACCGCTCGGTGCAGATCCTCAACGCCGATTACAACGGTTCCGACGTTCAGCACGTCCTCAGTCTTGCATCCGCCGAGCCGCACGGCGTCGTCGTCACCGAGGCGGCCGATCCGTTCACGGGCTTGGCACGCGGAACCCGAACTCAGGTCGGTTCGGCTCGAAGGCGGGATCCGTCGTAATCCGAGACCGTCAGCGTTACGAAGTCGGCAATGGCGAGGCCCGCCCCAGCCAGTGATCGAACGCAAGACCGGTGGCCTCCGCCTGGACGAGCTTGTCGACGATGTCGATGGCCCAGTCACGACGACTCCACCTCGCCGGCTGATAGAGCCCCAGCGCCGTGTTGAGGAGCACGTCGCCGGTGTAGACGAAGAGAAAGACTGCGGCGACGGCACGCTGTCCACGAAGGCCGGCTCGAGCCGCAACACCGTAGGCGCCGCCCCAGAGCGTCCCGAGCGCAAAATGGGTCCCATAGTTGAGGCGTTTCCGCCCTCCGTGGCTCTCCGGCCGGACGTGCAGAACCTTCTCGGCGAACGCCGCAGGGGCGTAACTGTCGCTCCGTCCGGTGAGTGGCATCTCGACGAGCTTCTGGAACGCCGTCATCGCGGCGGTCCCGGCGAGGCCAGCCAGGACGCCGCGCCCCAACGTCTGCGGGACTGATGGTCGGTGCATCGACATGCGCAGAACCCTAATCACCTGCGGACCGGCCCCGATCTCAGCTCGGCGCGGCCGAGTCGCGTCGTCGTCACCGAGGCGGCCAATGGTGGGTCAACCAGGAGGTGCTGCACCACGGCGCCGAGATCGCGCTGTTGCGCGACCTGTATCGAGCCAAACATGGGTGACCAACATGGCGTTCAAGGGCGAGGAGGACTTGCAATAGTACGCTGACTGTAGTACGTTGAACGTCCTATGGCGGATGCTCGGCTCTTGCTTCTCGTCAGCCTCTCGGACGGCCCCAAGCATGGCTACGCCATCCAAGCTGACATCGAGAGCTTCTCGGCGACCCGTCTCGGTCCGGGCACCTTGTACGGAGCGCTGAGCTCACTGGAGCGAGACGGGCTCATTCAGGCGCTCCCCGTCGATCAGCGGCGACGGCCGTACCAGATCACCCGGATCGGCCGTGAACAACTGCGACAGCAGCTTGACGAGCTGGAGCGGATCCGCCAACGCGTCACCTCGGCGGTCACATGAAGCGTTGGCCGTTGCTGCTTTACCCGGCGGCGTTCCGGCGCCGCTATGGCGACGAGATCATCCAACTGCTCGATCATTCCCGACAACCCGTGCGCGACCAATTGAACGTCGCTGTGCACGCCGGCCACGTGCGATGGGACCATCACATGACCAATGCCGTCCGCAACCTCGCCAGCGTCGCGCTGGCCGCCGCGATCTTCGTGCTCGGCTTCGCGATCAATGACCTCGAAAGCGGCATCGCCGAGATCCACCGCCACTGGTGGAGCACCGCTGCGGTCCTCCTCGTTGTATCGACCGGTGCCGTACGCGCCACCCTCGCTGCAGTCGCGACGAGAGAAGGGAACGTAGAAGCGCCAGACCCCGGCCGAGGCGCCTGAGCGGTTGTGAACACTGACGACACCCGGCCAGGCCGGGTGGAGGACGTGCACGACATCGCCCTCGCGATGCCACACGTCACGCTCGAGCGAGGTCCGCAGGGCAACGCCGTTTACCAGGTCGGTGGCAAGTCCTTCGTGTTCTTTCGCAACACTCGACCCGATGCCGTCGATCCGGACACGGGCGAGCGCTACGACGACGTCATCGTGATCTGGGTCGACTCTGACGATGAGAAGGCGGCGCTGGTGCAGGACTCACGCTCGCCGTTCTTCACAACGGACCACTTCAACGGTCATCGCTCGGTGCTCGTGAGGGCCAGTCGCCTCGGCGAAATCACGCAGAAGGAACTGGGCGAGCTCATCCAAGACGCCTGGCTCGCCAGAGCTTCGAAGCGTCGAGCAGCCATCTGGATGGCCGAGCAGAGCTGACCGCCACCGCATGCAGGCAAGAAAGTCATCCAGATCGCATTCGGGAGGTCCGACGACGAGATCGTTCACCGAGTCGGTCATCTTGATCCGCAAGGATGGGTTCGTGAGGAAGTCTGACGGCTCGACGTGGACTGATGCGGCGACGCACGATCCAGGAGTCACGCTGATGCCGATTCTCGTATTCATCCTTGGAGCGCTCGGCGCTGGTGCATTCTGGAAGTGGCGGGCAAAGCGCCTCCGCCACGGTGATGAGCCGATCGCAAGCTTGCTGGCAGGCGAGGCTCAACGATGCTCGGGGCGTACCGCCAACCGGTGATTGCGCAGACGTGAGGTACTGCTGCTCGGCGGGCTCTCCCGTGTATAGCGATCATGGTCCGGCGTCTGATGAGCCTCGACGTGCTGAAGCTGTTCGACGTCCCCGATCTCGTCGCCCAGGTGCTGCCAGAGCACAGACCAGCGGGCCAGCACCGCCGCCTGGGACTCGTCGCAGGTGACGCCGTGTCGATGTGCGCCCTCCTGGGTAGTGTTCGCGCATGCGGGTGCTCGTGGCAAGCGTGGCCGCCGTGGCGGTGGTGCTTCTCGGCGCTCCTGCCGGAGCGTCGACGGGGACGGTGGACCTGGCCGAAGTGGCCGACGAGTTGCGCAACGACTT
>JACDHN010000304.1 GCA_013821025.1 Acidimicrobiia bacterium
CCGTCTCCTACGGTGGCTCGGGATGGCTAACGAGAGCTTCACGCTGCGCGCCTACTGCGGCGCATCCGATCTTCCCGGGATGACAGCTGCGGCGAACCGCCAGGTGGATCGAGACGGTGATGGCGAGCATCTGACGGTGGCCGGAATGGCGGCGCAGTACGAACACCTGCAGCGCTGCGACCCTGACCGGGACATCGTGGTGGCAGATGACCCCGATGGCGCGGTCGTCGGCTACGCCCGCACGATGTGGGAGGACCTCGCCGAGGGCTTCCGCCAGTACTGGCTGGTGGTCAACGTCGATCCTTCGATACCCGGGCTGGAGATCGGGCTGCTCGACTGGGTCGAGCGGCGGGCGCTCGAGGTGGCTGCGGGCCACGAGGCCGACGACCGCCGTCTCGGTACGGAGGCCGACGACGGGGGTGAGCGCCAAGCGCTGCTGATGGAGCGAGGGTTCGCGCCGAGGATGTTCTACGCCGCCATGGTCCGACCGGATCTGGCCGACATCCCCGACGCCGCGCTCCCAGAGGGGCTCGAGATCCGCGCCGTCGAGCCGTTGCACCTGCGCCAGATCTGGGAAGCGGACATCGAGGCGTTCCGCGACCACAACGACTACGTCGAGCAGACCGAGAAGGACTGGGAGAGGTTCCGTGCGGACGCCAAGGTCGACACAACGCTGTGGCAGGTTGCGTGGTCAGGAGACATCGTCGTCGGTCAGGTGCGAACTCGCTTCAACGCAGAGGAGAGCGAGCGCCCCGGGCGGCGCCGGGGGTGGACCGAGGACATCTCCACTCGCCGCGAGTGGCGCAAACAAGGCGTAGCGTCGGCGCTGATTGCCGCCAGCCTGCGCCAACTCCGCAGCCTCGGCTTCGACGAAGCAGCGCTCGGCGTCGACACCGACAACCCGAACCGTGCCCTTCGCGTTTACGAGTCGCTCGGCTTCGAGATCGTCCACCGCGGCGCCCTCTACGAACGTCCCGTCTGACCGAATCCACACGGCCCGGGAATTCTCCGGCGCTTCGGACGCCGGATAGCGTCGGGCTCATGGCACACGCCGTGACGCGAGGTCCGGTCTCGGGGACCGCCATCGACAAGAAGCGCAGGCGCAAGCCGTTCCTGCTCGACTTGTACTCCACCGCCGTCGGCAAAAAGTACGTGATGGCGATCACGGGCATCATTGGCATCGGTTTCGTGATCGGCCACATGGTCGGCAACCTGAAGATGTACCTCGGCCTGATCACCGAGGGTGGCGAGCGGGTGTACGACATAGACGTGTACGGCGAGTTCCTGCGCGAGATCCTCGTGCCGATCCTGCCTCGCACGTACTTCCTGTGGGGACTGCGGTTGGTGCTGATCGCCGCCCTCGTTCTGCACGTGCACGCGGCGTACACGCTGACCGTGATGAACCACCGAGCTCGGCCCGTCAAGTATCAATCGTCGAGGGACTACGTGGCTGCCAACTTCGCCAGCCGCACGATGCGCTGGACCGGCGTGATCGTGCTGCTGTTCCTGGCCTGGCACCTGGCCGACTTCACGTGGGGCTGGCTCAACCCCGGCTTCGAGCGCGGCGCCGTGTACCGCAACACCGATGCCAGCCTCTCGCGCATCCCGGTTGCGGCGCTGTACGTCGTCGCCAACATCGCCCTCGGGATCCACCTGTTCCACGGCACGTGGAGCCTGTTCCAATCGATGGGGTGGAACAACCCCCGATTCAACCGCTGGCGGCGCGGGCTGGCCACCGGCATCGCCACGGCGATCGTCGTCGGCAACGTCTCGTTCCCGATCGCCGTACTGGCCGGGATCGTCGAGGTCTCGAGTTGACGGAGGTTCGGCGATGACGGACACCCTCGATGCCCCCGTGACGGCGGGACCAGGCTCGTCGAGCAGCGATCCGGCGCTCGAGGCCAAGGTGCCTGGCGGCCCTGTCGCCGACAAGTGGGACACGTACATCTCGGATGCCCGCTTGGTGAACCCCAACAACAAGCGAAAGTTCAAGATCCTGATGATCGGCACCGGGTTGGCGGGTGCCTCGGCCGCTGCCACGCTCGCCGAGTTGGGGTATCAGGTCGAGGCGTTCACGTTCCACGACTCGGCGCGCAGGGCGCACTCGATCGCCGCCCAGGGTGGCATCAACGCCGCCAAGAACTACCGGGGCGACGGCGACAGCGTGCACCGGCTGTTCTACGACACGATCAAAGGCGGCGACTTCCGCTCTCGTGAGGGCAACGTCCACCGCCTTGCGCAAGTGTCGCTGAACATCATCGACCAAATGGTCGCCCAAGGCGTGCCGTTCGCCAGGGAGTACGGCGGCCTGCTCGACAACCGCAGCTTCGGCGGGGCCCAGGTGAGCCGCACGTTCTACGCCAGAGGCCAGACAGGTCAGCAGCTGCTGCTCGGCGCCTACCAGCAGCTCGCCCGTCAGGTCGGCTTGGGCAACGTGAAGCTGTGGACCCGCATGGAGCTTGTCGACGTCGTCGTCGTCGAAGGACGTTGCGCCGGCATCGTCACCCGCGATCTGCTGACGGGGGAGATCTCTTCGCACACCGGCCACGCCGTGGTGCTCGCCACCGGGGGGTACGGCAACGCCTTCTTCCTGTCGACGAACGCCATGGCCTGCAACGTGACGGCGGCATGGCGGGCCCACCGCAAGGGCGCCTACTTCGCCAACCCGTGCTACACGCAGATCCACCCGACATGCATCCCGCAGTCCGATGAGTTCCAGTCGAAGCTGACGCTGATGTCCGAGTCGCTGCGCAACGACGGTCGGGTATGGGTGCCCCAGAACGCCGATGAGACCCGTCCACCGGCGGAGATCCCCGAGCCAGAGCGCGATTACTACCTGGAGCGGCTGTATCCGAGCTTCGGCAACCTGGCGCCCCGTGACATCTCGTCGCGTGCCGCCAAGCGGGCGGTCGACTCGGGGCGAGGGGTCGGCCCGTTGAAGAACGGTGTGTACCTCGACTTCGCCGATTCCATCGCCCGCCTCGGCAAGGACGTCGTCGAAGAGCGTTACACGAACCTGTTCGAGATGTACGAGCGGATCACCGGCGAGAACCCGTACGCCGAGCCGATGCGCATCTACCCGGCGTCGCACTACACGATGGGTGGACTCTGGGTCGACTACGAACTGATGACGACGATTCCCGGTCTGTACTGCACCGGGGAGGCCAACTTCTCCGACCATGGTGCCAACCGGCTCGGGGCTTCTGCGCTGATGCAGGGCCTGGCCGATGGCTACTTCGTGCTGCCGTACACGATCGGCAACTACCTGGCCCCGATGCTCAACCAACCCGTGCCCGACACCGACCACCCTGCCTTCGCTGCCGCTGAAGCCGGGGCCCGAAGCCGGTTCGACGGCTACTTGTCGATCGGCGGCTCGCGGTCGCCCGACCACTTCCACCGCGAGCTGGGCAAGATCATCTGGGACTACTGCGGCATGGAGCGCACGGCTCAGGGCCTGGAGAAGGCGCTGTCGGAGATCCCTGCCCTGTACGAGGAGTTCCGCAAGGACCTGCGCGTCACCGGCTCTGCTGAC
Source organism: Acidimicrobiia bacterium (assembly GCA_013821025.1). Classification (GTDB taxonomy): domain Bacteria; phylum Actinomycetota; class Acidimicrobiia; order Acidimicrobiales; family Ilumatobacteraceae; genus JACDHN01. The sequence continues at coordinate 3,533 of JACDHN010000304.1, forward strand.
AACGTCAACCAGACGCTGGAGAAGGCCGGCCGGGTCGAAGACTTCTTCGAGCTCGGGATGCTGATGTGCCGCGACGCGCTGGAGCGCAACGAGAGCTGTGGCGGCCACTTCCGGACGGAGTACCAGACAGACGAAGGCGAAGCCTTGCGCGACGACGAACACTTCGCCCATGTGGCGGCGTGGAAGTGGACGGGCGATCCGGCTGCCGCCGA
>JACDHN010000305.1 GCA_013821025.1 Acidimicrobiia bacterium
GTCGCCTCGCTGGCCTGTTTGGCGTTCACGTTCGTGTTCTCGGTGTTCGTCAACGCCCCGCTGCTGCAGCTGGCGAACCCCAACCAGACGCCGAACCCGTCGAAGGCGCCGTGGTACTTCCTCGGCTTGCAAGAACTGCTCACGATGTTCCACCCGATGATCGCCGGGGTGACCATCCCGGGCGTCGGCATCATCGTGTTGATCTTCGCCCCGTTCATCGACAAGAACCCGTCGATCAAGCCTGAGGACCGCAAGTTCGCCACCTCCCTGATGACGATTCATCTCATGTTCTGGGCCGTGCTCGTGCTCATCGGGTCGTTCTTCAGAGGCCCCAGCTTCTTGTTCACCCTCCCGTGGAAGGACGGTTTGTTCTTCGAGCTGTAAAGCTCTCAGAGGAGAAACGATATGAATGCCCCCGTCATCATTGCCATTGCGATCGCCGCAGCCGTCGTGTTGGGCGCGGTCTCGTTCATCACGCTCGCACGTCGTTCCGACGTGCGCGGCGCCGGCGCACTGTCATCGGAGACCCGCCGGCGCGACGACGTGGCCAGGTCTGCTCGCGCCGCTGCGCCGGAAACGGCGTCTGAGGTCGACCCTCCTGTGGCGCCGCGCTCTGCTGCAGAGGCTGAGAAGACTGGTGAGCTGGCCCGCTACGGCAGCGCCGTCGAGCCGGCCCCCGAACCGGCACTCGTGCCGTTTCGCCCGCCCGATCCTGAGGCGCTCGGCGTGTCCCGGCGCCAGTTCTTCAACCGCGCCACCGTCACGTTGACGGGGACCAGCATCCTCGCCTTCTCAGCTGCCAGCATGGTGGCGTTCCTGTGGCCGTTCGGTACCGGCGGCTTCGGCTCCAAGGTGCCGATCGGCAAGCTCAGCGACATCCGCTCGGGCATCACCGGCGGCGACGGCTTCTTCTACGTGCCTCAGGCCCGCACGTGGGTCACCGAGTATCCGGCCGACGCCGTCGCCGCCGCCGAGACGGTGTACGACGAGGCGCTGCTGCCCGGCATGCGACGCGGCATCGTCGCCCTCTACCAGAAGTGCCCGCACCTCGGTTGTCGCGTGCCCGAATGCGCGTCGAGCCAGTGGTTCGAGTGCGGCTGCCACGGCTCCCAGTACAACCGGGTCGGCGAGAAGAAGGCCGGTCCTGCGCCTCGCGGGATGGACCGATTCCCGGTCGAGATCAGCGCCAGTGACGAGGTCACTGTCGACACCGGCATCGTCATCCAAGGACCGGAGATCGGTGTCAACACCACGGGTCAGGAAGCTGAAGGTCCGCACTGCGTGTCGGGCGGGGAGCACTGATGATCGCGCTGGCCACCACATCGGTGGCCTGGATCCTGTTCGCCGTGCTGGCGATCGGGTGGATCGTCTACGGCCTGGCCAATATCGGCTCGTCGCGAAAGGAAGCCGGCGCCGAGATGGAGCTGGCAGCGAACCGCAAGCCGTACTACGACGACGGCGTCCTGGAAGGACGCCGTCTCGAGATGGTGCAGCTGCTCGGCGTGCTGTTGCTGATCGTCGTCGTCGTCGGACTGCCGCTGTACTGGATCTTCGAACCGTCCCGCCAGGCGGGGGCTCGCGAGGGTGCTGACAGCCGGCTGGCCGGCTGGGGCGAGGACCTGTTCGCCACGACCGCCGACGGCGGGTTCAACTGTGCAGGCTGCCACGGCGGCATGAACGCCGGTGGCGCCGATGCGCCGTACTCGATCACCGATCCGAGGACCGGCGAAGTGCGCGCCGTCACGTGGAAGGCGCCTGCGCTCAACACCATCTTCTACCGCTACAGCGACGAGGAGGTGCAATTCATCATCGAGTACGGCAGACCGTATTCGCCCATGTCGGCGTGGGGCCTCGAGGGTGGCGGACCGCTGAACTCGCAGCAGGTCGACTCCCTGCTCGCCTACATGAAGTCGATCCAGATCGAGCGCGTCGGCTGCGCAGAGGGTGAGGGCGATCCCAAGCTGTGCGAGAGCGGCCAGCTGCCAGAAGACGTGCAGGCCGACATCGAGTCGTCGGCCCGTGCCTCGGTGGAGAGCGGCGAATACGAGAGCTACGGCGAGGCGCTGTTCAACCTCGAGCTGAACAGCGGGGCATACAGCTGCGCCCGTTGCCACACCGAGGGTTGGAGCTACGACGATCCCAGTGTGCCCGGCCAGGGCGCCTTGGGCTGGAACCTCACAGGAGGTTCGGTCAACTCCCACTTCCCCCTCGAAGAAGACATGGTGGAGTTCATCGACGCCGGATCGGAGTTTGGCGCCGTGTACGGGATACAGAGCCAGGGCACGGGTCGCATGCCCGGTTTCGGAGCCATGCTCACCGATGCTCAGATCGAGGCCATCGTCGAGTACGTGCGAGGTCTCTGAGTGAGCTCGTTGCTGGCGATCAGCTGGGAACCCGAACTGCGCGGTGTCCTCATCGTCATCATCGGTGTCGGCGTGCTGTGCGGAAGCATCTACATGGTCATGGCAACGAACCTCGGGATCCGTCTCGGGTTCCTCGTCGCCCTGACCGGGCTGACCGGGTGGATGGCGCTGATGGGGTTGATGTGGCTCATCTACGGCATCGGGCTCACCGGTCCCGTCCCCTCGTGGGAGCCGGTCCCAGGACGAACGGTGCTGCAGGACACCGGGGCGATCGTGCAGGCTGGGGCGTTGGAGCAGAGCGTCGACGTCTCCGACGACGCCATGGCGACCGACGTGGCGAACGCAGTGGCCGAACAGTTCGACAGTGAGGGTTGGGTAACGATTTCCGAGTCCGACACCTCGTTCGGTCAGGCGGCGTCTCGCGCAGGTGAGCTGATCGAGGAGACCGGCGCCCTGGCGGCCGGCGAGTACGAAGTCGTGAAGGTGTTCGACGTGGGAGGTGAGCGCTACCCGAGGATCGGCGACAGCCTCGACTTCGTCGCCTTCTTGCACAAACCCCACTACGCCGTCGCCGAGGTGGCGCCGCTGCAGGCGACTCGGGAGGAACCGGGTCGGGCGCCGGCGCCGGCACAGATCGACAACACCCGACCGCGCCAATACGTGTACATGATCCGCAACCTCGGCGCCGAGCGCCAGCCGGCGGCCGTGCTGCTGATCGGGTCGACGATCATCCTGGTGGCACTGGCGTACCTGCTGCACCGCCGCGATGCGCACGTGCGGCGTAACCGCGAACCGGCTCCATCGATGGCGAGCTGACGCCATGGGTCAATACCTGCCGATCATCGTGCTCGCTGTGCTGGCGGCTTTGTTCGGCGTGATGACGCTCGCCGCCTCCCACCTGCTCGCTCCTCGACGACCCTCCGACGCCAAGGAAGCGCCCTACGAGTGCGGCATCGTGCCCAGCCGGGAGCCGCCGGAACGCTTCCCCGTCAACTTCTACATCGTTGCGATGTTGTTCATCATGTTCGACATCGAGATCATCTTCCTGTATCCGTACGCCATTGGACGCGAGAACCTCGGCGTGTACGGGTTCGTGGCGATCATGATCTTCTCGGTGCTGTTCTTCCTGACGTTCGTCTACGAGGTGGCGAGAGGCGGGCTCGACTGGGGTCCGGTCCATCGCTCGCGCGACCTGTCCGCCGACGCCGACATCGTGTCGCCAGAGCGCACGTCCGCATCCACCGTGCGTCACGTCGGTCTCGACGGTCGCCCCGCTGGCGAAGAAGCGGCCTGAGCGTGGGCACGCTCGACAACATCCTCGACGACGGCATGGCAGGGATGTCCCACAACGTCATCACCGGGCAGCTCGAGACGCTC
>JACDHN010000306.1 GCA_013821025.1 Acidimicrobiia bacterium
TGCTGGGCCGCCGCACCGGTGCGGGAATCGCGATGGGACGTGAGCGTGAATTGGATCGCTTGAACGTTCGAGAGAAAGACGGATGAAGAAGCTCGCCACACTTCTGGCCACCAGCGCCGTGGCTCTTGTCGCTAGTGGACGTTTGCCACGGCGTACGCGCAAGACGACGGCCGATTACCCGCCCGGCGAGGATTCGGCGTTGCTGCTGAGCTCCTCCGTCGTCGGACCATGGCGACGAGTTCACGGACACCCTCGAGGGCACCGACGGTGAGACCTCAACTTCTCCGTCGCGGGCGATACCGCGTCCGCATCTGCGAAGGCGGCAGTGCGTCCGCCACGCTCACTGCGCCGGGCACCGAAGGCAGCTTCACGGTGACCGGCGAGGGCAAGACCAGCGGCGTCACTGAGTCCTCTGTGCATCGCCCGTATAGCCCCGGCCCTGCACGGCGCAAGGCCGGCCCCAGCCAGGCTCGAAACGGCTCGCGCCACGTCGTTGGCGATGCGGCTGTCGGCAATCCACGACGATGGGGACGTGCCGCAGCATTGGGTCAAGAGGAGGTCGCAAGCTCGACGCCGCGCAGGTGCCCCGCCTGACGGTGCTGGTCGACGAACCATTCGTACGTGCTGGCGAGGCCATCATCGAGACCGATCGAGGGCTGCCAACCGAGGTCCTTGAGGCGGGTCACGTCGAGCACCTTGCGCGGCGTACCGTCCGGCTTCGAGGAGTCGAAGGCCAGCTCGGCGTTTGGGTAGACGAGATCGCGGACCTTCTCCGCCAGCTCGCGGATGCTCAGGTCGACACCTGTCCCCACGTTGATGTGGGAGTCGTGGCTGTAGCGCTCCATGAGAAACAAGCAGGCGTCCGCTAGATCATCGACGTGGAGGAACTCACGCATCGGGCTGCCCGTGCCCCAGATCTCCACCGCCGTGGCGCCCGACTCCCGGGCGTCGTGGAACTTGCGCATCAGCGCTGGTAGCACGTGGCCGCTCGTCAGGTCGAAGTTGTCGCCAGGACCGTAGAGGTTGGTCGGCATCGCCGAGACGAAGTCGCACCCGTACTGGCGGCGGTACGCCTGGCAGAGCTTGATCCCGGCAATCTTGGCGATGGCATACCACTCGTTGGTCGGCTCGAGCGGTCCGGTGAGCAACTGGTCCTCGGTGATCGGCTGCGTCGCCTGGCGCGGGTAGATGCACGAGCTCCCGAGGTACAGCAGCTTGCGTACCTGGTAGCGATGGCTGGCATCCACGACGGTCCCGTGGATCATCAAGTTGTCGTAGATGAACTCTGCCGAGCGGGTGCTGTTGGCGAGGATCCCGCCGACCGTGCCTGCCACCAGAAACACGTACTCGGGTCGGTTGGCCTTGAACCAGTGGTTGACCTCGGACTGATCTCGCAGGTCGAGCTGGTGGCGAGTGGCCGTTTGGATGTTGCTGAACCCGGCGCGTTCCAGCCGCCGGACGACCGCTGAGCCGACGAGGCCCGCGTGTCCGGCGACGAAGATCCTCGACTCAGGCGGGAGGTCGATCTTCATTTGGGTTCTCCATGGGAGAATCGTAGGTGTGCCGATCGGCCTCGGGCACGACAGCGCCGTCCCTTCAGGTCACCGGTGATCCGCATCGGATCATCCTCACAGGTCAGGTGTCAAGATCGCGACGCAGCGACTCAATGGTCGCCAGCAATCCCTCGCGCAGGCCCACTTTGGGTTCCCAACCGAGGTCGGCGTGAGCACGGGTAATGTCGGGCCGCCGGCGGTGAGGGTCATCCGCTGGCAACGGCAGCTTGACGGCAGTCGAGTCCGAGCCCGTCAGCTCGAGCACCAGGCCGGCCAGCTCGAGTATCGTCAGCTCAATCGGGTTGCCCAGGTTGTACGGCCCGTAACTGTCAGCGTCGATCGTGGCCATCAGACCTCTCACCAGATCATCGACGTAACACAGACTCCTGGTCTGCGAGCCGTCGCCGTACACCGTCAGCGGCTCACCGCGCAGCGCCTGACCGACGAAGTTCGTCACCACGCGCCCGTCGTCGAGCTTCATCCGCGGCCCGTACGTGTTGAAGATCCGCACGATCGCACAGTCAAGCTCGTGGCGGCGGTGGTAGGCACTGGTGACAGCCTCCCCGAAGCGTTTCGCTTCGTCGTACACGCTGCGCTCACCGATCGGGTTGACGTTGCCCCAGTACGTCTCCACCTGAGGATGCTGATGCGGATCGCCGTACACCTCGCTCGTGGAGCCCAACACGAAGCGGGCCGACGTCGCCCGGGCAAGCTCGAGCAGTGCCGTGGTGCCGACACTGCCGGCGTGCAGCGTCTCGAGCGGGAGAGCCCGGTAATCGCGGGGCGAAGCCGGGCTGGCCAGGTTCACCATCACGTCCAGCGTCGACGGGTCGATGCCAGCGGCCCCCAGCGCCTCCTCCGTCAACGCCGCGACATCGCAATCCACGAAACGAAACCCAGGACGATCGTCCAGATGCGAGACGTTGCGACGACCACCCGTGATCAGGTTGTCGACGCAGACGACGCCGTCCCCCCGTTCCACCAGAGCATCGCACAAATGCGATCCAATGAATCCCGCACCCCCGGCGATCAGGACGGTGAGATCACTCATCGGTCACCGTGGGGCTGCAATCGTTCATCGGCGGCCGATGCCGTTGTAGGTGAGACCGGCGGCGCGGACTGCGTCGGGTGACAGCAGGTTCCTGGCGTCGATCACGGTGGCCCCCTCGGCGACGGTCCCAGCCAGATGGTCGAGGTCGAGCGCGGCAAACTCGGGCCATTCGGTCAACACCACCACGGCGTCAGCACCCGCACAAGCATCGTAGGCGTCGTCGCACAGCTGCAACACCGAAGCCACTGCACCAATCGTGGCCTGCTGGGCACGATTCAACGGTGCTGTGACGGTCGGGTCGTACGCGCGGATCTTTGCCCCAGCATCGACGAGATCGGACACCACAGCGATGCTCGGTGAGTCGCGCAGGTCGTCGGTGTGGGCCTTGAACGTCAGGCCAAGCACGGCGACCGTCGCCCCTTCGAGCACACCGCCGGTCGCGGTGCGGATCTTCTCGACGACGCGGTGCCGCTGCTCCTCGTTGACAGCGATCACCCCACGGACGAGGGCGAAGTCGTATCCGTAGTCGCGAGCGATGGTGACCAGCGCCCGTGTGTCCTTCGGCAGGCAGCTGCCGCCCCACCCCGGGCCCGGCCGTAGGAAGTCGGGGCCGATTCGATGGTCCGAGCCGAGGCCGGCGATGACGTCCGCGACGTCGGCGCCCACCGCCTCACACATCGCCGCCACGGCGTTTGCGAACGATATCTTCGTCGCCAAGAAGGCGTTCGCTGCGTACTTGATGGTCTCGGCTGACGCCGGGTCAGTGATGAGCACGGGGGCGTCGAGCGAAGCGTAGAGACTGGCAACCTTCTCGGCCGCCCTTCGATCGTCGGCGCCAATGACGATGCGATCGGGATGCAAGAAGTCGTGCAAGGCAGTGCCCTCCCGCAAGAACTCGGGATTCGACACCACCGAGATGTCGTCACGTAGGAGCACGCCCTCCACCACCTTCGTGGATCCAACGGGCACTGTGGACTTGTTGACCACAACAGCGCCGGTGCTCAGTGTTTCTCGTATGTCGGCACCCGCCGCCTTGATGTAGCGGAGATCGCTGCGGCCGTCGGGGCCCGAAGGGGTCGGCACGCAAAGGAAGACCAAGTCTGCGTCGGCGACGGCGACGGCGCTATCGCTCGC
>JACDHN010000073.1 GCA_013821025.1 Acidimicrobiia bacterium
CCGTCGTGCGAGCACTCGCCCTGCTGACCGAGCTCGATCCCACGGTGCTCAACCTCGGCGCAGGACGCTCACGATCGCTCGGTGAGCTGGTGGCTGCCGTGCGGGCCCGATTCGGGGACACCGGGCTGGTCGTCACCCGACGGCCTGGAGGCGAGCCCGATGAGACGCTTGCCGACACCACTCGGAGCGGCGATGTTCTCGGCTTCTCGCTGCACACCGACCTGCACGGGGTCATCGCTGCGCAGGCCACCGCTGCGCGCCTGGCGCCGACGGCGCTCGTGGCCTGACGTCGCCCGCCAGGAGACGACGACGGCGGCACCTACCATCACGACGATCCATGCCGCCGTCCACCAGGCGTTCGAGCCGGCGAGTGGCGCGGTGCCGTCGGGCAAGACCGGGCGCACCAACCTCACGAACGGGTCGACAGTGCGCGAGAAGTCGACGATCAGAGTGTGCCGGCCGCCGAGCACGCCCGCCAGCAGCAAGCCATAGGCGAGAACACCGAAGCCGGCTATCACCCCGACGATGACCCGGCCCGGCGCCGACAGCCGCTGCACCCACCAGGCGATGGCGACGACAGCCAGCGGGAGCACCACGACGACCTGGCGTCCCGGCCACCACCAGCCATGCATCGTGAGGGCCACGAACGTGGCGTTGAGCCATCCTGCGACGATCATCGCCGCCAGCAAGACGGTGCCTGGCGGGCGGCGGCGAAGCAGGGCGGCCAAGGCGGGCACGATGGTCAGCGCCGCCGGTTGCCACACGGCGAGGCCGAAATGACGGTCGACGAGCAGACCCACGAGCCTGCGGGTGCGGCCGGCATAGTTGGGATCGCCGACCACGGTGAACTCGCCGTCTTTGAAGTGTGAGCCGGATGCGTAGGCGGTCCACCCTCCGTACCACCACCGGTGAAGGAGCAGGAACATCGCGCCTGCTGCCAGCAGACCGGCGCCTGCCCAGGCGAGCCGGCGCCGCCGGCCGGCGGCCCCGAGGCGCCACAGCAGTCCGACGGCGAGCACCGCGGCGACTGGTGCGTACTTGACCGACAGCCAGGGCAGCGCGACGACGGTGGCGACGACAGCGACAGCGTTGCGCGTGCGCAAGCCCTGGTCGCCGATCGACGGCGGCGACGTGACCCACCAGAATCCGGCTAGCGCCAGGAGCGCCGCCGGGAGCTCGGGGTACACCTGGGTGCCGTAGATGGCGAGCGGCGGACTGACGCCGGCGACCACTGCCACCGTGGCCGCCAGGCGCCCGCCGACGCCGAACCGGCGGATGGCGACGACCGTCGTCAGTGCCGCCAGACCGCCGGCCAAGCCCGCCAGGAACAGCTTGGCTCCCAGCCAACCGCCCAGCCCGGCGGCCGGCGCCAGCACAGCGGGCAGCAGGGGATCGTGAGGGGCCACCTGCCGACCGCTGTCCTGAACTTCGGCCTGCAGTGGCAGCATCACCTCGTGGAAGTCGAGGTAACGGCCCTCGCCGCGCTCGTCGCGCACGTCGAGGTCTTGGTCCTCCCACAGTGAGATCGCCGTGAGTAGGTAGTGCGGCTCGTCGGCCGTCGTGCGCGCTCCGTACGTCGCCCGCATCGGCGCCCCAACGGCAACGACGACTGCCACGATCGCCCCGACGATCAGTGAATGTCGGCACAGACCGGCGCCGTCGCCAACCACTACACAGCGCTCATTCGTGCAGGCTTCGGGTTGTCCACGTGGCCGGTGTACATCGGTGGATAGGCGCGGTCTCGGTCCTCGTACGGCTCACCAGTCATCAGCCGGCGGGACTCATCGGTGATGGCCCGGAACATCTCGGCCAGCTCCTCGCCGTCATCGGCCGTGCAACGGAACGCGGTCAGCAGCCCGTACTCCGCGGTGGGTCCGGCGATGCCGGTCTGGTGAGGTCCGTGGAACGCCAGATACTCACCGTCGGCCGGTTCGGCGATCGACGGCACCGGTGGCGGCGCGTTGGCGGTCGTGTTGTCGTCGTCACGACACGAGCCGACTGCGGCGGAGGCACCGACGGAGGCCCCACCGACGACGGCAGTCCTCAAGAACGTTCGTCGCGAGATGCTCACCGGATCAACCGTCGGATGGGAGGCGCCGGGCCTACTCGAGGCCGAGCACTCCGGCGACGAGGGCCAGATTCTCGGACAGCTCAGCGAGCGTCGTCTTCATGGTGTCGCTGTCGTCGGGCGTCAGCTCGTCGAAGGGCAGGTAACCGCCGTCACCGTCCTCGTACTCTTCGAGCTGGATGGCGACTTCGTCGAAGCCCTCCTGGATGGCAGTCACGAGATCGGGATCCGCGGCCTCGACGGCCGGCTCCATGAACTCGAAGGCGGCCTTCGAGCCCTCGACGTTGGCGGCGAAGTCCCAGAGGTCGGTACCCGAGTACCGGTCCTCCTCACCGGTGATCTTGCCAGCGGACACCTCCTCGATCAGCTCGGCGGCCCCCACAGGGATGGCCGCAGGCTCGATGTCGGTCGTCGACATCGTCTCTTGCAGCGTGGCGAGGTCTGCGTCGAGTCGGTCAGCCAGCTCGCCGGCGCCCGACTCGGGTGCGATGTCGCCGACTTCGAAGATCAGGTACTCGAGCTTGTGCCAGCCCGTCCAGGCCGGATCGTCCTCGCTCTCGAAGTCGTCCACTCGGGCATCCACGGCGACGTCGATGTCCTCGACCAGCCCGGCGATCGGTTCGATGCGCTCCCAGGCCTGACGAGAAGGCGCATACCCGGCCATGGCCGCCTCGAGGTCTCCGGACCGAACGGCGTCCGTGAACGCCTTGACATCGGTGACGATCTGCTCGGTCTGGCCGCGCACGTAGCCGGTGTATTGGCCGGCGCCCTCGAGCACCAGCGGATCGTCCGTCGTGGCGCCGGGATCGACCTCGATCCCCGATCCCGAGCCGGACTCGGAACCCTCGCCCGTCGTCACCGTCTCAGATCCGCTAGCAGGCTCGGATCCGCCAGCAGGCTCGGACCCGCTACCGCTTCCGGAGCCGCTACCGCTGCCTGACCCGTCGTCGGTGTTGATCGGGCGCACGGTGCCACCGTCATCGTTGCCACCGTCGTCGCCACAAGCGACGACGGGGAGTGCGGCGGTCGCAGCGACAGCGATGGGAAGAAACATTCGACGCATGAGGCAGGTTGTTTAGCATCCTTAACATGCCTCTGCAAGTGCCCTGTCCCTGTCCCAGCCCCTCAGCGGGAAAGGGCGCCACCGCTCAATGGCGACGCAGCACCAGCGCCCACGTCAGCACTCCTGACAGTGCCACCAGCACCAGCGAGAGCCCGCCGGCATCGATGAACAGCGCGTCCTCCACGGTGGCATTGATCCGCGTCGCCAACGTGTTGAACTCGATGGGACGCAACATCAGCGTCGCCGGGAGCTCCTTCATCACGGACAGCAGCACCAACCCGCCGGCAGCCGCCAGCCCTGGTGCCATCAGCCTCAGGTCGATGCGCCAGAGCCGTCTCCAGCGGTTGGCGCCGAGTAATCGTGCTGCCTCGTCGTAGCGCACTGACACCGATCCGATCGCAGACTGCGCAGCACCGAGTGCCTGGCCGCCGAAATGCAGCACGTAGGCCAGCACGAGCACGGTGAAACCCTTGTACCACGAGGTGCCGACGGTGATGCCCACCAGCGACAGGGCGATCACCACCCCCGGCAGGCCGAACGTGGCCATCACCAGCGTGCCGGCTGCGGCCGCCACCCGATGCTGCCGACGCATCACCAGCCACGCCACGGGCAACACCACTGCCACGGTGGCGACGGCACTGACGACACCGATCCATGCCGTACTCCAGGTTTCCTGCGGTAGGTCGACGGCGCGACTGCGACGCACCCCCGATCGCTGCCCACGGATCACCCACCAGGTGACCACACCAACGGGCGTGATCAGCGCCAGGCCGATCACGCCAGCGGTAGCGCCGAACGCCGGCCACCTCAACGATCCGAGACGATGGGTGATGCTTGCCTTCATGCCCACCCCGGACACCGGGCGGAAGCGACGACGGGCGAGGTGCTCGCCGCCGGCGATCGCCAGCGCCAGCACCCCGAGCAGCAGGGACACCGCCACGGATGTGACGGGATCGAGCCGGGCGGCGAAGATCCGCCGGGTGAGGGTGTCGTAGCGCACGTACTGTACGGCACCGAAGTCCGAAAGGGTGTACAACGCCACCAGCAGGGAACCGGCAGCGATCGGTGCGGCGCATTGTGGCAGCACGACGCTGCGGAACGTCTGCCAGCTCGACCGGCCCAACATCCGGGCGCTCTCCTCGAGCGACGGCGGAAGCGTGCGCAGCCGGGCGGCGACCGGGAGGTAGACGTATGGGTAGGAGACAGCAGTGAGCACGAACACCGCGCCGGGGAGGCCGCGAACTGCTGGCAGCCACGAGACGCCGAGCGCCTCGTCGAGGAGGCCGCCTCTGGCGAATGCACTCACGTACGCGTAGGCGGCGACGTACGAAGGGATCACGAGTGGCAGCACCGCCAGCACGCCGAGCAGCCGCCGGCCAGGGAGGTTGGTGCGTGCGGTCAGCCAGGCCATCCCGACGCCGACCGTCGTGGCGACCACAGTGGTGAGGACGACCAGCTGGATCGAGCGCCACAGCGGCTCGATGCTGGCGTCGTCGACTGTCGCTTCCCAGCCGGCACCGCCGTTGCCGATCGCCCGCACGCCGAGGTAGCCGAACGGGATCGCGAACAGGGCCGCCGTGGCGACCACCGCGAGGGTCGGCGCCAGGCGTCGCCGGGCGAGGTCAGCCCTCGAGACCACTCTCGGCGATCAGGTCGGCGGTGTTCTCGAAGCCGGCACCGAGCTCGGCGAGGTCGGCCACCTCGCCGCCGACGGCCTCCAGGGGCCGCTCGTCGCCTGGCGGTTGCACACCGGGGATCACCGAGAACTCCTTGGTCACGTCGACGAAGTATCGCTGGGCGCACTCGCTCACCAGGAACTCGACGAACTGGCTTGCCAGCTCCGGGTCGTCTGCGGTGTCCAGCACCGATGCCCCTGCCACGAGGATGATGGCGCCAGGATCCTCGGCGGGGAAGTAGTGGTTGCGCGTCGTCAACGACTCGTCCTGTGCCAGGAGCTCGAGCACGTAGTAGTGATTCGCCAGACCCATGTCGATCTCGCCGCTATCGACGGCCTCGACGATGGCGACGTTGTTCGGGTAGGTGCGCACGTCGTTGTCGACCAGCCCTTCGAGGAAGGCCATCGTCTCGTCTTCGCCGATAGCGATCCGCAGGTAGCTGACGAAGTCCTGGAACGAGGCGTTCGACGGGGCGATACCCAGCTTGCCCCGGTATTCCGGCTTGATGAGGTCGAACACGGAAGCGGGGAGCGTGTCTGCGGGTGTGCGCTCAGGGTCGTGGACCAGCACCCTGACCCGGCCTGAGGCGCCGACCCAGGTGCCGTCTGCGGCCCGATACTGCTCGGGCACCTTGTCGAGCACGCTGTCTGGGAGGGTGTCGAGCCGACCCTGCTCGCCGAGGAACGCCAGCGGTCCGGGAGCTTGAGAGAAGAACACGTCGGCCGGCGACGCATCGCCTTCCTCGGAGATCTGGCGAGCCATCGTCGCCGAGTCGCCTCCGTAGTCGATGGCGATGTCGACCCCGGTCTGGCTGGCGTACTGCTCGAGTAGCGGGCCGACCAGTTCCTCGTTGCGGCCGGAGTACACCGTCAGCTCGCCGTCGGCCTCGACGGGTTCGAGCTGGCAGTCGACCTCGTCGGCATCGGCCAGCGTTTCCTCGCTCCCGCCATCGCCGTCACCTCCGCAAGCTGTTGCGAGCAGGGCAACGAAGCACGGGACGGCAGCGGCGCGGCGGGAACTCACGAGCGAGCACGATAGCGATGCTGGTCAGCGTTTGTAAAGTCAACCTAATACCATAAGGATGGCATGGTGCGCATCCGTCTGAGCCACCGCACGACCCGCCCGCCGTGTCCTGTCGCCTCGGGGCCGGTGTACCTCTTGCTGCCGGCGCACGACGAAGCGGACCGCGTGGCGGCGGTGATCGATCGCCTCCCAGCCCAGGTGTTGGGCCGAGAGACCTACTGCCTGGTTGTCGACGACGGCAGTGCCGACGACACCGCGAGGCGGGCGACAGCGGCCGGGGCGTCGGTGCTGTCGCACGGTGCCAACCGCGGCCTCGGGGCGGCGGTGCGCACCGGGATCGCAGAGGCCGTTGCGCGTGGCGCGGCGATGGTGGCGTTCTGTGACGCCGACGGTGAGTACGACCCTGGCGAGCTCGAGCGGTTGGCCCAACCGATCCTCGAGGGTGCCGCCGACTACGTGGTGGGCTCCCGGTTCGCCGGTCGGATCGGAGACATGCGACCGCACCGGCGAATCGGCAACCTGGTGCTGACGCGAGCGCTGCGACTCGTCGCTCGCACGCCGCTCACAGACGGCCAGAGCGGGTTCCGGGCGCTGTCGCGGGCTGCGGCTGTGGAGGCCGAGATCGCCCACGACTACAACTACGCGCAGGTGCTGACCATCGACCTGATCTCGAAAGGCTTCCGCTACGCCGAGGTGCCGATCACGTACTCGTTCCGCGAAGGCGGCCACTCGTTCGTGCGACTAGGCAGCTACCTCCGCGCCGTCATCCCCACCGTCTTGCGCCAACTCAACCCCCCGTGAGTCAGTCTTCGACGACGTGAGCGCGGAAGCTCTCCCTGGCGGTGGCCCAGGCGAGTCGATCGACCGTGCCATCGGCGCGCAGGCAGGTTGCTGCGGCTGCTCCCATGGCGAGCGCGTGGTGGGTGTTGTCGTGGGCGAAAAGCGCCTGACGTCCCACGAGCATCAGTTCCCGGCGACCCGCCGCCCACTGTTCGACGCCAGCCAATGGACGTTCGAACCCCACCCGGTACACCGGGTAGACGTTGGGGATCCGCTTCACCACCACCTTCACCGGATGAGGCCGGGGTAGGCCGCTGCGTTCCAGGGCGTTGACGACGACGTGGCCGAGCGCTTCGTCGGTCTTGTTCCACAGCGCTCCGCCCGGATCGGCGGGCACCTCCGCGCACAGCACCGTGGTGGATGCCGGGTCGGCGGGGTCGTCCCGATAGTTCTTCGGCTCACTGAGCCTGGCAACCGGTATGCGAGGATCCGGGAGGTAGTGGGCGTCGAAGGCGGTGTACTGGGGCTCGGCGAGCACCAGGTAGACGAGCACCGCACCTCGGTACTCGAGAGAGGTCGACGCCTCACGGACGTCGGTGGGAACGTCGCCGCCGTAGAGCGCCACGGTCCGGGCGCCGGGCAGCGTGGAGATGACCGTGGTGGCGAGCGCTGCCACGTCGGTGCCTGGCACCACCTGGTGGCCGAGCCGGAACTCGGCCCCGGCATCGGTAGCGGCGTCGGCGACGGCCTCGCTGATCCGGCCGAACCCTCCTCGTGGGTACCAGAACGAGGCGTTCGGACCGGTACCGCCCCTGACGATGCGGCGCACGAGACCTGCGGCAGAACCGGCACTGACCCTCCGCCGGAAGAGCTCGCTGGACAGCTCGCCGGCGTCGACACCCCACAGCTTGCGGGCATAGGGCTCGTAGAAGCGTTTGGCGATCGTGGGCCCGAGCGCCTGGCGTACGCGGGCGGCGAAGGTGTCAGCCGCCGGGCGGCGTGCCCGCAACGGCGACAGCACCAAGTCTCGTACGGCGCCGGCCGCCAGCGATGGAGGCGCGTGCCTGATGAGGTCGATTGGGCGTAGCGGGAACGCCATCCAACGGCCGTCCATCCGAATCCGTCCGTTGCGTGTGCGCAATTGCAGGTCCTCGCCGAGCAGGTCGGCCAAAACGCGCAGGATCTCGGGCGGGGTGGCGACGTGCAGCCGGTGGCTGCCGTGGTCGACGCGCTGACCCGCGATCTCGAAGCTCGAGGCCAACCCACCGACGGTTTGCGCCTGCTCGAGCACGACCACCCGCAGGCCTCGCCGGGCTGCACCCAGTGCCGCCGCCAATCCCGACGGTCCGGCGCCAAGCACGGCGACGTCGAAGTGCCCGGTCACCCGTGCGGATACGACATGGTGGCCGGCCCGCGGTAGCTGGCCGAGATCCGGTCGTCGCGCTCGAGATTGGTGAACGGGGCGCGTGAGCGGATCAGCGTCCCGTCGTCGAGCCGTGCGATCACCATGCAGTCGTGCCCGTAGTACTCCACCAGCTCCACCGTGCCGTCGTCGCCAGGAGTCAAAGCAACGTGCTCGGGACGCACCAGCACGATGGTTCCGTTGACGGCGGCCGGCGCACTCGACAGGGTCACTGGTCCGATCGACGTACCTGCCGTGGCACCGTTCGTGGACGCCGCCGGCAGCAGGTTCGCGTCACCGACGAACGAGGCCACCCACGGATCGATCGGGTCGGCGTACAGGTTGGACGGCTCGTCCACCTGGAGGATGCGACCGTCGCGCATCACCGCCACGAGGTCGCCGAGCACGAACGCCTCCTCCTGGTCGTGGGTGACGAACACAGCGGTGATGCCGGCGTCGGCCAGGAGCCGGTGCACCTCGGTGCGTACCTGGACCCGCAGGGTGACGTCGAGGTTGCTGAAGGGTTCGTCGAGCAGCAGCATCTCGGGACGCGGCGCGAGGGCCCTCGCCAGGGCGACACGTTGTTGCTGGCCGCCCGACAGCGTGCCGGGCAGGCGGTCGGCGAAGCCTGCGAGCCCGACCATTTTCAACACCTCGGCCACCCTGGCGGTGCGGCGTTCGCTGCGGTCGAGTCCGAACGCCACGTTGTCGGTGACCGACAGGTGAGGGAACAGCGCCCAGTCCTGGAAGACCATGCCCACCCTGCGCTTTTCGGGAGCGACGAAGGTTCGGGGTCCGGACAGCACCCGGTCGGCGAGCTCGATCGTGCCAGAGGTCGGTGTCTCGAGGCCGGCGATCAGGCGCAGCAGTGTGGTCTTGCCGGATCCGCTCGGTCCGAGCAAGGCGCACACGGTGCCGGGCGGTATGTCCAGTGACACCTCGTGCAGGATCTGCTCTGAGCCGAAGTGGTTCGACACCCGGTCGACACGCAGCGACGCGCCGTGACGAGTTGTCATGCCGGCATCGTAACGACCGGTAGGCAGTCCTAACCCACGCGGCATGGGGAGTCGTCGGGGCTTGGACGTACGCTGCAACCGATGACGTTTCCCGCCCGTCGGCCCCGCCGCCTGCGCAGGACACCGGCTCTGCGCGAGTTGGTGGCCGAGACGAGGGTCACGACATCGGACCTGTTGGCACCGCTGTTCGTGCGCGAGGGGATCACCGAACCGAACCCGATCGCGTCGCTCCCCGGTGTCGTCCAGCACACCCGCGAGAGCCTGCGCAAGGAGGTGGCGCAGCTGGCTCAGCTCGGTGTGCGTGCCGTGATGCTGTTCGGCGTGCCGGCGCAGAAGGACCAGCAGGGATCGGGGGCGTTCGATCCGGACGGCATCGTGCAGTTGGCGCTCGACGATCTACGTCACGAGGTTGGCGACGACGTGCTGCTGATCGCCGACCTGTGCATCGACGAGTACACGTCCCACGGCCATTGCGGCGTGCTCGACGATCGGGGTCGGGTCGACAACGACGCCAC
>JACDHN010000307.1 GCA_013821025.1 Acidimicrobiia bacterium
GCGATGATCTCCGCCTACCTCCGAGTCAAGGGCGCGCCGCAAGGCATCGACATGTGGGTCATCGACTCCGCGAACCCTGACGGTTGGCGCAGCTACACGCGTACGAACGCCCGCGGCGTCGACCTGAACCGCAACTTCAACTCGGGCAACTGGGTGTACGGCGGCGCCGGTACCGGCACGTACAGCGGTCCTCAGGCGGCGTCCGAGCCCGAGACTCGTGCCGTGCAGGGATTCCTCGACAGTGTCCGCCCTCGGCTGATGATCGTCTGGCACCAGGTGGGCCGCCACGTCGACGACAATCGGTCCGTCGGTAACTACGACCTGCTGCGCCAGTACTCCTCGCTGACCGGCTACCCGATCCGGCCGACCGGATCGTGCACCACGTGCGGCGGTACCGCCACGTCGTACGTGAACCGCAAGTTCGCCAACAGCACGGCTTTCACGGTGGAGATGCCGTCTTCATTCACGTACGGCCACGCCCGAAACCACGGCAAAGCCTTCCTCGCCCTCGCCGCCAACTCGTAAGACAGCTCGCCCGACCCGCCCCAGAAGTGTGAGCGTCGCGTGCCGGTATCAGCCGTGTGGCTCACACTTCGCCGAACCCGCCCGCAAGTGTGAGAGCTGGATGCGGGCATCGCCCGTGTGGCTCACAGATCGCGGCAGTTACGGTGTACTGGTGGATGTACGCATCGGTGTCAGCCGTTCCCCCCGTGAGCTCACCATCGAGATGCCCGACAACGAGCGGGACGCCACGAAGGACAAGGTCGAGACGGCACTCGGTGGCGACTCCGGCGTGCTCTGGCTCACCGACAAGCGGGGCCGCACGTTTGCGGTGCAATCGGCCAGCATCGTGTACGTCGAGCTCGGCGTCGACGACGGTGGCCGCCGGATCGGGTTCGGTGGCTGAGCGGCGGTGATCCCGCTCACGGCGCTCGGACTCGTCTTCGTCACCGGCAAGGGGGGTGTCGGCAAGACGTCGGTGGCTGCCGCCTTTGCCGAGCTGTCGGCAAGAGCCGGCCGCCGCACACTGGTCTGTGAGATGGACGCCAAAGGGTCGCTGGCCGCCGCCTTCGATGTCGGCGAGCTGGCGTTCAAGCCGCGCCAGATCGAGAAGAACTTGTTCGCCATGACGATGAACACCGAGGATTCGCTTCGCGAGTACCTGCGGCTGTTCGTGAAGTTACCGTTCGTCGGTCGCATCGGACCGCTGGCCCGAACCTTTGATTTCGTCGCCGATGCCGCCCCCGGCGTGAAGGAGATCCTGGCCGTTGGCAAGATCTGTTACGAGGTGCGTGAGCACCACTACGACGTGGTCGTCGTCGACGCCGAGGCGTCAGGCCACATCGTCGCCCAGATCGGCGCCCCGGCCGTCATCGCCGACCTTGTGAAAGTGGGGCTCGTGCGGGATCAGACGCAGTGGATGATCGACATCCTGCACAACCCCGAGATCACCGGCGTCGTGGTCGTCACCACGCCGGAGGAGATGCCGGTCACCGAGACCATCGAGCTGATGGACCGGCTCGACGAGGAGACCGACGTGCGCCCGGTCGCCGTCGTCGCCAACCGCGTGCTACCAGCCTTGTTCGATCGGCGCCACGCCGATGTCGTGGAACGACTCGGCGATGCCGAGGAGGTGCTCGCCGAAGCCGCTGGTGACGGTGTCGACTCCGTGCTCGAGGCGGCGATGATCACCGAGCGCCGCCGCCGCGTCGGCGCCACCCACCTCGAGCGGCTTCGAGATGCGCTCGACGAGGTGCCGGCGGAGGTACCCGTCATCTACGTGCCCGAGCTGTTCACACGGGCAACGGGCCGGCGCGTCGTGAACCTCGTCTCCAAGGCGTTGACCGATGAGCTGGACACGGGAGCCTGATCGTGGCGAAGACGACGCGCTCGACCCGCCGCTCGGCCCCCAACGCCCTCGACGCGCTGCTGGCCAGCAAGGAGATGGTGCTCGTGACCGGCTCGGGCGGCGTCGGCAAGACCACCGTGGCGGCGGCACTGGCCGTGGCCGCCGTCATCCACCAGAGAGGTCGCGTGCTCGTGCTCACGGTCGATCCTGCCCGACGCCTTGCCGACGCGCTGGGCATCGGGGTCTTCGGCAACGAAGCGGTGCGCATCCCCGACGAGGCATTCTCCGGCCTGCCCCAGCAGCCGAAGGGCGAGCTATGGGCCGCCATGCTCGACACGAAGGCCGGCTGGGACGAGCTGATCCGCCGCCATGCTCCCGACGCCAAGGTGCGCGAAGCCGTGCTGTCGAACCCGCTGTACCAGAACATCACGGCGCGGTTCGTGCACAGCCACGACTACTTGGCGATGGAACAGCTGCACGATCTGCACGCCACCGGCGACTACGACCTGGTCATCGTCGACACGCCGCCGTCTCGCAACGCCCTCGACATCCTCGACGCCCCGTCGCGCATGGTCGAGTTCTTCGGCAGCCGGCTGCTGAAGTGGCTGACCGTGCCGTACCGGTCGCGGATCTTCAACGTGGCGACGAAGCCGTTCTACCAGGTCGCCGACCGCGTGCTCGGCTCCCGGTTCCTGCGCGACATCGGCGACTTCTTCGTGCTGTTCCAAGCTATGGAGAAGGGGTTCGTCGCCAGAGCGCGTGAGGTCGAGGCGCTGCTGGCCGACCATCGCACGGCGTTCGTCGTGGTGTCCACGCTGGAGACGGCGCCGGCGCACGAGGCAGCGTTCCTGGCCGCAGAGCTTCGGCGCCGTCAGTTGCCGCTCGGTGCCATCGTGATCAACCGCGTGCTGCCGGCGTCGCTGAGCAGCGACGAGGCTGCCGACAGCGCCAACCGACTGGCCGTGCTGTGCGACGACGAGGACTTCGTGACGTCGGTGGCCGATGCCATCGACGCCGAACCGGACGTCACTGCGACGGTGCTCGGAGAGGTGGCCACACGGTTCCACGACGTCGCGCTCGTCGCCACCCGCGAGGCCGAACGGCGTAGCGAACTGGCGGCGCTGACCTCGTGCCTGCTGTCGGCACCGTCGCTCGACGGCGAGGTGAACGACGTGCCGGGACTGTTCACGCTCTCGCGCCACCTGCGTGAGCAGCACGATGGGGCAGACTTCTGACCGATGGCGCTGCTGGCCGACCTCACTCGTGAACACACGTCGCTGAACCGCGACCAGGTGGCACACCTCCATCATCTGATGTCGGAGTGGGGAGTGCTGGCCGACTTCTGCTTCGCCGACCTGCTGCTGTACGTGCGCACGGGAGACGAGAACTGGCTCACCGTCGGCCAGGTACGCCCGTCGACGTCCCAGACCATCTATGACACAGATTGGGTCGGGAGCTGGGCCAACGAGAGCGAGCGGGTAGTGCTGAGCCAGGCTCAGGAGTCGGGCAAGCTCACTGAGGGTGAGGTGCAGGTGGAGGAGCTGCCCGACCTGGCCCGCATGGAGGCCATCCCCGTGCGGCACCGCTCAGAGGTCATCGCCGTGCTCACCAGGGAATGGGTGGATCGCGCCGGCCGTCAGGCCGGCGCCCTGGAGCGGACCTACATGTCGATCTTCGACCGCTTCGCAACGATGATCGCCGAGGGATCGTTCCCGTTCCCCGGAAGGGTGCAGGATTCCAGCGCTGCGCCGCGAGTCGGCGACGGAGTCGTGACTGTCGACGAGGACGCCCGCGTGCGCTACGTATCGCCAAACGCCAACTCCTCGCTGCACCGTGTCGGCATCCACACGAATGCTGTCGGGATGCGGCTGGCCGAG
>JACDHN010000074.1 GCA_013821025.1 Acidimicrobiia bacterium
GCCGTGCCCGAGACGAGCTGGCGGAGCTCGCCGACTACATCGTGGTGCGATCACTCTGAATTCCTTGATCTTTCGGTCGGAACCGACACCTCCGGCGTCCGGCATCTCGTAGGATCCCTGCCGTGGGTGGTCCCTGGCGGATCGTGATGGTGTTGGGTGCAGCGGCCGCACTGGCGGCCGTCGCCGGCGCCTGCGCGTCTGCGGGGTCCGAGGGTCGCGACACCCTGCCGCCGATCAACACCACGACGTCGACCACGTCGACCACGACGCCGCCTACGAATCGTCCGAAGACGTACGAGATCCAGCAGGGTGAGTCGTTGTCGGCTGTGGCGGAGAAGTTTGATCTGAACTGGCTCGAGCTGGCGAAGTTCAACAAGATCAAGAATCCCGACGACATCCAGGCCGGTCAGATGATCAACATCCCGGCAGCTACGTCCACCACCAACGTCTGAGCCTCGTTCGGGTTGGTGGGACGCGGGACGCAGTGCACGGCGATGGCGAGCCGCCATGGCGGGTTGTCCCTACACTCTCGGGCCATGGACTCGTTCTGGCCGACCCAAGATCACTGGAGCCTGAAGATCCCGTTGGTCTCCGACCACTACCGCATGCCCCAGCTCGCCGAACGCGGCGTCGTCGTGCTCGATGACGCCGCCTTCGAAGTGCCGACCGAGGAGTACGAATCCCTCGACTACATGGACTGGAAGAGCGGCGGCGACACGAATTTCGCTCCCTTGGCCTCGGCCGATGGCGAGCTCGACTGCCGCGGATTCTGGGACAAGGGCAAGACCGACAAGGACGCGCTGTGGACGTCGAACGCAGAGCTGACGCCGACGCTGCGCCGCTACGTCGACGGCGTCGGCGCCAACTTCGGCAGAGTGCGGGTGATCAAGCTGGAGCCGCAGACCCGTGACGAGGCGATCCCGTCGATCCATCGCGACGACAACAACCGGTTCAACCCCGACGGCGAGGGCTGGGTCGTGCGCACATGGCTGGAGCTGACCGACAACCCGGACAGCTACATGCTGCTGATGGACAACGGACCCGACGGCCTGCCCGATCCGGCCACCGAGGTACGCGTGCCGCTACACCGGGGGTCGCGGTTCGTCGTCGACACCCAACGCCTGTGGCACGTCGTCGTCCATGCCGGTGACGCTCCGCGCTACGCAATGATCACCAGCTTCGAGAGCGGCAACACGCTCGAACGCTGGATCGACTCCAGCATCCCCGCCCGAGTCTGATCCACTGCGTCTGCTATCGACTTCGAGATCCACGGGCTCGAACGCTAGGCCGACGGCGACGTGCTGCGCTTGCGAAACCGCGGGCAGCGAGGAGCGGCCGTACTCGGGGTCACACCGGTGTGCGGAGACGGTGTTGCTGGGCGAGATCGGCGATCGCTCGCATGATCTTCGCCAGCTCGAAGTCCTTCGGGGTGAACACTGCCGCCACCCCTGCCTCGGTCAGGCGTGGACGGTCGGCCTCGGGAATGATGCCGCCGACCACGACCGGAGAATCGACGCCCAGTTCGCGCAGTTGCCCGATCAGGGCGGGCACCAACTCCATGTGAGACCCCGAGAGGATCGACAGGCCGATCACGTCGGGGTCCTCGTCGCGTGCCGAGGCAGCGATCTCCTCGAGCGTGAGCCGGATGCCGGAGTAGATCACCTCCATGCCAACGTCTCGGGCGGCGACAGCGATCTGCTCGGCACCGTTCGAGTGACCGTCGAGACCGGGTTTTGCCACGAGCAGACGCAGGGGTCCGCCCTCGAGTGACTTCACGTAGCCGGCCACGTCTGCGAGGCCGCCAGCCGTACCAGCGGCTCCCGATACGCCCGTCGGCGCTCGGTACTCGCCGAACACCTCCCGCATCGCCGCGCCCCACTCGCCCGTCGTGCCACCGGCCTTCGCCAGGGAGATCGATGGTGGCATCACGTTGTCGCTGCCGGCGGCGGCACGACGCAGCTCGTCGAGGGCTGCATCGACCGCTGCCTGATCACGGTCGGTCCGCCACCGCTCGAGAGCTGCGATGGCCGCCGCCTCGAGCTGCGGGTCGACCGTCAGGATGGAGCCTTCCCCGCCGAGCGGTGACGGCTCGGTCTCGGTGAACCGGTTCACGCCGACCACCACTTGGTCGCCGCTCTCGATGCGGCGCGTGCGCTCAGCCATCGACGCCACCAGGCGGCCTTTGAGCGTCTCCACGGCCTCGAACGCGCCTCCCATCCCGAGCACGTCGTCGAGCTCCGCCTGGGCTTTGGCACGGAGCTCGTCGCACGCGTCCTCGATGACCTTCGACCCGTCGAAGATGTCGCCGTACTCCAGCAGGTCGCTCTCGAAGGCCAGCACCTGCTGCATGCGCAGCGACCACTGCTGGTCCCACGGGTGCGGCAGACCGAGCGCCTCGTTCCACGCCGGGAGCTGGATGCTGCGGGCCCTGGCACGTTTTGACAGCGTCACGGCCAGCATCTCCAGCACGATGCGCTGCACGTTGTTCTCTGGCTGGGCCTCGGTGAGCCCGAGGCTGTTGACCTGCACGCCGTATCGGAATCGCAACGCCTTGGCGTCGGTCACGCCGTAGCGCCGGCGTCCGATCTCCTCCCACATGTCGGTGAGCACGCGCAGCTTGCAGATCTCCTCGACGAAGCGGATCCCGGCGTTCACGAAGAACGACATTGATCCGAACATCGGCGTGAAGCGGTCCTCGGGCACCTGCCTCGAGTCTCGGACGGCGTCGAGCACGCCGATGGCGGTGGCCAATGAGTAGGCGATCTCCTGCGTGGGCGTCGCCCCAGCTTCCTGCAGGTGGTACGAGCACACGTTCATGGGGTTCCACAGCGGGGCGTGCTGCGAGCACCAGGCGATCATGTCGACGATCAGCCGGCGTGACGGCTCGGGCGGGAAGATGTAGGTGCCTCGAGACAGATACTCCTTCACGATGTCGTTCTGTGTGGTGCCGCGAAGCTCGGTCGGCGCCACGCCGTGCTCCTCGGCGTTGGCCACGTAGAGCGCCAGCAGCCATGCCGCCGTGGCGTTGATGGTCATCGACGTGTTCATCTCGCCTTGCGGGATGTGGTCGAGCAGCGTGCGCATGTCGCCGAGATGAGTAACGGGCACGCCCACCTTGCCCACCTCACCGCGGGCCATCGGCGAGTCGGGGTCGTACCCGGTCTGGGTGGGTAGGTCGAAGGCGATCGACAAGCCGGTTTGACCCTTGATCAGGTTCGTGCGGTAGAGGGCGTTGGACGCCGTGGCCGTCGAGTGGCCCGAATAGGTGCGCATCAGCCACGGGCGGTCGCGTTGGGACTGGACCGTCATGGGTGCAGTGTGCTCGCTCGACCAGCCAGAACGCCAGCCCGGTGGACCGTTACCGCTCGGCGGGCGGCAGGTGGCCGGTGACTGACGATGGGTCATCCAGTCGACGCTCCGCCGTCGATGGCCCGACGCAGCGCGGCGAGGTACTCCTGGCGAGGCATGGCCACCGCGCCGAGCGACTCGAGGTGCGGTGTCATCCATTGCACGTCGAGCAGTACCACACCCTCTGCTCTCAGCCACTCGACGAGCGCCACGAGCGCCACCTTGGAGGCGTCCGTGGCGGTGTGGAACATCGCTTCGCCTGCGAAGAAGCGCTCGATGCGTACGCCGTAGAGGCCACCGACGAGGGCGCTCTCGCCATCTCGATCGACGTAGGTCTCGAAGCAGTGGGCGTATCCGAGGCGGAACAGCCGCTCGTAGGCGTCGACGATGTCGGGCGTGATCCAGGCGCTGGGTCGGGCCGGATCAGCGCATGCCTCGACGACGTCCCGAAACCGCTGATCTCTGCCCACCCGGTAACGGCGCCGGCTGCGGGCCAGCGAGCGGCTGATGTGGAAGCCGTCGTCGAAGGGCAACACGCCACGGGGATCTGGCGAGAACCAGGCGATCCTGTCATGACGCCGGGCGCCAGGGTCGGGCATCGGGAACAGGCCAAGCCGGTACGCGGCCAGCAGCGAGCCGGGCTCCAGGTCGCCACCGACGGCGACGAGGTCACCCCGCGCCAACATGGGGTCGGGGAACTGCCAGGTGGTCGGCGGCGGTTCGATCGGCATCGCTCTTCCCGCCGGCGCCGGGATCAGTACCGGTAGAAACCTTCGCCCGTCTTGCGGCCGAGTTTGCCTGCCGACACCATCCGCCGCAGGGTGGGCGCGGCGGCGTAGTTCGGCTCGCGGAACTCCTCGTACAGGGCCGCAAGGATGGCGAGTGACGTGTCGATACCGACGAGGTCGAGCAGTGCGAACGGACCCATCGGGAAGTTGCAGCCGCCCTGCATGGCGATGTCGATGTCTTCTTTCGACGCCGTGCCCTGCTCCCACATGCGCACTGCGTTGTTGAGGTATGGAAACAGCAGGGCGTTGACGACGAAGCCCGCCCGGTCGGCCACCTCGATCGCGTCCTTGCCACACGCGGTGGCGAACTCGAGCGCCGTCTTGATGGTGTCGTCGGAGGCCGTGATCGGACGGACGACCTCGACGAGCTTCATCATCGGGGCAGGGTTGAAGAAGTGGATGCCGCACACTCGATCGGGGCGCTGGGTCTGGATGGCCAGCTCGACAACGGGCAGCGTCGACGTGTTCGTGGCGAGGATGCCGTCGGCCTTGACGATCTGCTCCAACTCGGCGAACAATGCCCGCTTGACATCGAGGTCCTCGACCACGCTCTCGATCACGAGATCGCACTCGGCCAGACGCCCGAGATGATCGGTGCACGAGATCCGCTCCAGCGTTCCTGTCCTCTCGGCGTGCTCGAGCTTGCCCTTGGCGACGAGGCGCTTCAGGCTCGTGTCGACCGTGGCCTTCACGTCGTCGGCGCTGGCACGGGTGCGAGAGCGCACGACCACGTCGAAGCCGGCCCTTGCCGCCACCTCGGCCAGCCCCGAGCCCATGATCCCTGAACCGATGATCCCGACGGTGGTCAACTCGCTCATCACGTGGACGTTACTAATCGGTAACCGCGGCCGCGTCGTTCAGGACCGAAGGCCCGCGTACTATCGGCGCCGATGATCACGTTCCAGGGTGGGGGACCGTTCGAGGCCCACGACGATCTCGACCGTGAACTGCTCGAGCGATCAGGGGCCCGGACGGTGGCTGTGCTGCCGACGGCCGACGCCATGGAGAACCCTGCGCTACTCGTCGAAGCGGCCAAGGCCTGGGCGCAGCGCGTCGGGTCACCGGTCGTCGAGGCGGTCATGGTGCTGCAGCGCAGCGAATCCACCGACGCGGCTGCCCAGCAGCTGCGCTCGGCTGACGCCGTGTACGTGGTAGGTGACTCGCCGCTGCACCTGCGCTCGGCGATCAAGGACACGCCGGTCATGGAGGCGTTGCGCGAGCGGTCGGCAGAAGGGCTCGTCGTGGCCGTTGGCGCCGCCGCCGCCGCCCTGTGTGACCCGATGACCGACCCTCGTGGCGGGGCGTTCACCCTCGGCCTCGGCCTCGTCGCCGGCCTGGCCCTGGTGACGGAGGCCGAGACGTGGACCGAGGAGCGGATGCTGCGCACGCGCGAACTGGCCGCCGAACTCCACGAGGGCTGCTGCCTGGCCATCGTGCCGACGACGTCGGCACTCCTGCTCGACGGCGGACGTTGGGACCTGCGCGGTGACGTCCAAGTCATCGGCGACCTGCCATAAGCAAAGGGGCGGGGTCTCAGGATTCGGCGATCGTGACCGTCTCGACGGTTACGTCCTTCGTGGGTGTTTGGCCGTCGTCGCCGGAGAGGGCGAGGATCGCCTCGGCGATGTCGAGACCCTCGGTGATGGTGCCGAACGTGACGTAGGTTCCCTGACGATCGAGGTTCGACACGTCGGGACCGGCCCCGAAGAACCATTGGCCACCCGCCGAATCAGGCTGCTCGGTGCGAGCCATGACGAGATCGCCCGGCTGATACGTGAATCCGCCCCCCTCGTCGGGGATCGTGTAGCCGGGTGATGTCGTGTTGTCCTCGCCGCCGCCCTGGATGGCGTCGATGCTGGGGTCGGCGCGGAAGATCTTCGTACCGTCGTAGTACCCGAAGCGGGCGAGGTTCACGAAGTTGTTCACCGTGCCTGGCACCTCGGAGCTCGCCAGCTCGACGACGATGTCGCCCTCGCTCGTGGCGAACGTCGCTGTGTACGTCTGCCCCGGATCGATGCACTGCTGCGGTGCGGCCTCGAACTGGCGCACCGGCTCGGCCGGCTTCTCGGCCGGCGCGCACTCGCCGGTGCCGTACTCGAACCCGCTTGCCACCGCGCTCGAAGCGGTCGACTGATCCGTCGACACATCTGTCGACACATCTGTCGACGAGTCGACCGTCGGCCCGTCGTCATCGTCGCCTACTCCGCTGAAATAGGCGATGGCGACCACGAGCACCACCAGGCCACCGACGAGGAGGACTCCTCTGAGCAGGCCGCGGCGCGTCTTCGTCCGTCGGTCCAACTTGACCATCTGCTCCTGCTTGAGCGCCCGGTTGGAGCGCTGCCGTTCCCGCTTGTCGGTGCCCACGAAGGCGCAAGGCTATCCGAGGGTCGGCGTCGTCGATCGGCGGTCGATCGTGGCTGCGCCCGGATCGACCGCTCCGACCGGGACCACCTCGTCGCCGGTCACGTCGAACAGCCATCCTGTGAGGTTTGGCACTGGTGCGTCGGCGAGCCCAGTACAGCGGATCAGCGTCCGGATGATGCCGGCGTGCGTGATGGCCAGAGGCCGCCCGACGCCGCCAGCCGCAGCGATGTCGACGAGCACCCCGACGGCCCGCTCGACGACATGTTCGAGCGGCTCGAAACCGACCGGCCGGCGATGGTCGTCGAGATAGCCGGGCCACTGGTCATGGATCTCATGGTGCGTCAGGCCCTGCCACGGCCCGGCATCCGTCTCGACCAACCGCTCGTCGGGCCGCACCGGCTCGACGCCGAGCACTCCGGCAAGTATTCGAGCGGTTTCGTGGGCTCGGGCCAATGTGCTCGTCCACACCGACCCGATAGGCGTCTCGGTCCGCTGTCCGGCGAGCAGCGCCGCACCTGCTTCGGCCGCCTGTTGACGACCGAGGGCGCTGAGGCCGATGTCTGCCCGTCCCTGCCAACGGCCAAGGCTGTTCCACTCGCTCTGGCCATGCCGCAGGAGCAGGATCCGAGTCGCCACTCGCTCGCTGGCGGTGGCGCGCCTGGCGGCATTCACGGTCGGTGAGCCTACCGACGGCCCATCGACGAAGAGCGGTACGCTCCCGACGATGGCTCTGCTGCGGCTGTTCGCTGCTGCTCGCGAGGCGGCAGGCGTGGGGAGCGACGAGATCCCCGGAGAGACCGTCGACGACGTGTTGGCCGAAGCACGGGACCGCTACGGCGAGGCGTTCGCCACCGTCCTCACAGCGTGCCGGGTGTGGCTCAACGGCGACCCGACAGCCGGTGACGCTCGCGTGACCGACGGCGACGAGATCGCCGTGCTCCCACCCGTGTCCGGCGGAGCCTGAGATGACGACCGCATCCGGCGGATCGTTCGACGACGGAGCCGCCGCGGCATCGCTCTCGCTCGATGAGCTGCGCCGGCTACGTCAGCGCCTCCAGACCACCGAGGACGCCGTGTCGTACGCCCGGCGTGTGGCCCAGACCCGACTCGACCTCGTGCGGGCCCGGATCGACGACGCCGATCGACCCGTCAGCGATCACCTTGCCGACGTACTCGCCCGCCAGTTGCTCTCAGCATCTGGTCGCCCGCCCCGCGACACCAACGTCCACGCCGGCGAACCGCTCGCCGACGAGCTGGAGACGCTGTCGACTGAGCACGGCTTCGCCCGACTCGACTCGCTGTCGCGCGCCGAGCTGGAGGACTTGGCCGAAGCGCTCGGGCAGTTCGAGCAGCGCGTCTCATCGGACCGACAGCAACTGTTCGCCCGCATCGACGCGCTCAGCGCCGACCTCGTTCGGCGTTACCGCGACGGCAGCGCCGATGTGGATGGGCTGTGGGCCGACAGCGATGGCGATGTGACCCATGGCTGAGCGACGCACCGGCGGGAGGGCCACCGGCGAGACGCGTGGCACGGACGAGCCGACGACCGCCGAACGCGATGGGATCGGCGAGCGGGTTGCCGAGCTCGGAGAGTTCATCAAGGTCCAACGCCAGATCGCCAGCATGTCGGTGCGTCGCCTGGCCGAGCTGGCTGGCATGTCCAACCCGTACCTGTCCCAGATCGAGCGCGGCCTGCGCCGTCCATCCGCCGAGATCCTCCAGCAGCTCGCCAAGGCGCTGCAGATCAGTGCCGAGACGCTCTACGTGCGGGCCGGCTTCCTGAGCGACGACGCTGAACCGATGTCGCAGGTTCGTGACGCCATCGCCGCCGATCGCCGTCTGACAGCCGAACAGAAACAGGCGCTGCGCAACGTGTACGACAGCTTCGTCGGCACCGATCGGTGACTCGCCAATGAAGCGCGTGGCGATGATCTCACTCCACACGTCGCCGCTGACCCAACCCGGCGCCGGTGACAGCGGCGGGATGAACGTGTATGTGCGGGAGGTGGCGTCGGCGCTCGCCCAGGCCGGCGTCGAGTGCACCACGTACACGAGGGCTACGTGCGCCGATGTCGAGCCGGAGGTGCTCGTAGAGCCTGGACACCGTGTCGTGCACATCCCGGCCGGACCATGTCACCTCCCAAAGGAGGCGCTTCCCGATGTGCTCGACGAGTTCGGCGACCGTCTGGCCGCTCATGTGGGCGCCGGGCCCGGAGTCGACGTCATCCACGCTAACTACTGGCTGAGCGGCGTCGCCGGCCATCGCCTCAAGCACGAGCTCGACGTGCCCTTGGTCTCCACGTTTCACACGCTGGCGCGCGTCAAGGCCGAGGGTGGCGACCCCGAATCGGAGTGGCGGCAGCTTGCCGAGCAGCACATCGTTACGTGCTCCGATGCCATCTGCGTGAGTTGTGACGCAGAGGAGGAGCAGTTCCGCCGCCTGTTCGGCACGCCGCAGGGACGGATCGAGATCGTGCCCCCGGCGGTGGAGCACGCCTTCTTCGCCCCGGGCGACCGTGGCGGAGCGCGCAGGGCCATCGAACTGCCACTCGAACGGCCGGTGGTGTTGTTCGTCGGGCGGATGCAGGCGCTGAAGGGACCCGACGTGGCCATCAGGGCGCTCGCCCGCTCTCACTGTCGCGACGCGATCATGGTGATGGTCGGCGGGGCGAGCGGACTCGAGGGCGACGCCGAGATGGGCCTGGCTCACGACCTCGTCGATGAGCTCGGCCTGCACGACCGCGTCGTGTTCGTGGAACCCCAGCCGCATCACATCCTGTCGACGTACTACCGCGCTGCCGACGTCGTGATCGTCCCGAGTCGCAGCGAGAGCTTCGGGCTCGTCGCCCTCGAAGCGGCGGCATGCGGCGTGCCCGTCGTGGCAGCCGCCGTCGGCGGGCTGCGCAGTCTCGTGGACGACGGGCGCACCGGCCTGCTCGTTGAACGGCGTGACCCGGAGCACTTCGCCGCTGCCCTCGATCGCGTGCTCGACGACCTCGACGCTGCCGATGCGTTGGGC
>JACDHN010000308.1 GCA_013821025.1 Acidimicrobiia bacterium
TGTTCTCACGCAGGTTGCGGCCGTTCACCTCGGTCCAGATGCCACGGGCCACGCTGACGGCCTCGTGGTCGGTCAGGTCGGCGAAGTGACGGAAGAAGCTGCGCGGGTCGTGGAACACGGTCTCGCGCAGCGTGAGGAACCGGTCCACGTACCAGCGTTCGATGTCGGCCTCGTCGGCGTCGAGGAAGATGGAGAAGTCGAAGTAGTCGCTGACGAACTCGGTGGGCGACGTCGGCGAATGGCCGCCGGTCTGCAGCACGTTCAGGCCTTCGAGGATCAGGATGTCGGGCTGCTCGACGGTGAGGTGCTCACCCGGCACGATGTCATACACGACGTGGCTGTAGACGGGCGCCTCCACTGCGGGGACACCGCTCTTCACGTCCCGCAGGAACGACACGAGGCGGCGGGTGTCGTACGACTCGGGGAAGCCCTTGCGGTTGGCAAGATTGCGATCTACGAGCGCCTGGTTGGGGTAGAGGAAGCCGTCCGTCGTGACCAGGTCGACCTTCGGGTGGTCGGGCCAGCGGGCCAGCAGCGCCTGCAGGATGCGGGCAAACGTGCTCTTGCCGACGGCGACGCTCCCGGCGACACCGATGACGTACGGGACCTTTGGCGCCATGGCTCCGAGGAACGTCGCCGACACCTTGTGCAGGTTCTGCGTCGCCGACACATACAGGTTCAGCAGGCGCGACATCGGCAGGTACACGGCGACGACCTCGTCGAGATCGATCGACACGTTGATGCCCCGTAGCCGCTCGAGGTCTGGCTGGCGCAACGTGAGCGGTGTCGCCGCCCGCAGCACCGACCACTCGTCCCGATCGAACACCAGGTGGCGGTCGGCGTGTCCCTCGGTGCCCAGGTCGACCACGGCCCGAACCCTAGGCTCCCGTCGTGACGTCGCCCCAAGCTGCCGATCGCAAGCGCACCGGCGCCTGGTACACCCCGATGCCGCTGGTGGAACGCGTCATCCACCATGCCCTCGACGGGTGGGCCGTTCGTCCAGCCGTGGTGCGCGTGCTCGATCCTGCGTGTGGTGACGGGCGGTTCCTGCACGCCGCCGCCGAGGCCATCGAGGCGTCAGGTGGCGTGGCCCACCTGACCGGCGTCGACGTAGACGGCGAGGCCCTCGCCGCAGCGGCCAGGCGGCTGGCCGGCGGGCCTTCCGACCGCCGTGTCGATCTGTGTGCCGAAGACGCCTTGATCAGGGACTGGGGAGGCGCCCGCTTCGACCTGGTGGTGGGCAACCCGCCGTTCCTGTCGCAGATGGCCGCCGGCACCACACGGGGTCGGGCCAGCCGATGGGGCGGGGGGCCGTACGCCGACGCCGCCGTCGAGTTTCTGTCGCTGGCCCTGGCGCTGGCTGCGGACGGCGGTGGACGCCTCGCCCTCGTGCTCCCCCAGTCGGTTCTGTCGTCGCGCGACGCCGGGCCGGTGAGAGCAGAGGTGGAGCGGCGGGCCCACCGTTGCTGGTCGTGGTGGAGCCCGCAGCGCCAGTTCGATGCTTCCGTCGTCGTGTGCGCTCTCGTCTTCGAGACGGTTGCCACCGAAACAGACCGGCGCAACGGGTCGTGGGCCGACGTGGTGACGTCGGCGCTGGGGGTACCGCCACTGCCGGTGCTCCACACGATGTCGACGCTCGGTGATCGGGCCTCACTGAACGCCAACTTCCGTGACGAGTACTACGGGCTGGTACCGGCGGTGGTCGAGGGCGGCAACGGCCCCCCTCTCGTGACCAGCGGGCTGATCGATCCCGGCCGGTCGTTGTGGGGCTGTCGCCCAGCACGATTCGCCGGTCGGCCGTTCGCCGAGCCGAGGGTGGCGCTCGACCGATTGAGCCCGGCGATGCAGCGATGGGCGCAGCGCAAGCTGGTGCCAAAGGTACTCGTGGCCAGTCAGACGAAGGTGCTCGAAGCGCTGGCCGACCCGGCCGGCGAGCTGCTCCCCGGCGTGCCCGTCACCGCCATCACGCCGACGTCGGCCGGCGCCGCTGGCGGCACCGATGCTGGCAGCGAGCCGGCGGTGTGGGAGTTCGCCGCGACGCTCACGTCACCTGTGGCGACGGCGTGGGCGTGGCACCGCTGCGCGGGTTCGGGGCTGTCGGCGGCGTCGCTGCGCACCGGTCCTGCGGTGCTGGCCGACTTGCCGTGGCCGGCCGGTGAGCTCTCGGGCGCGGTCGCCGCCCTCACCGCCGGAGACATCGACGGTTGCGGACAGCTCGTGGATCACGCCTTCGGCGTGGACGACCAGGCGCTCGTCGAGTGGTGGTCGGCGCTGCGGCCCCGCTCGGGCGCTCGGGACGGAACGCTCACCACCGTCGCCAGGTAGTCGGGCAGCATCGAGATCGACGCCAGCTCCACGACGTCGCCGTCGTGGTCCACGTGCTCGTGTTCCCACGTCACGTGGTACGGGATGTGCACGGCGTGGCCGCCGATGGCCAGCACCGGGAGCACGTCGCTGCGGATCGAGTTGCCGACCATGCAGAAGCGTTCGGCAGGCACGCCGATGGTCTCGAGGATGCGTGCGTAGGTCTCGGTGTCCTTCTCGTTGACGATCTCCACGTGGTGGAAGTGGTGGGCGAGCCCCGACGTGGTGATCTTGCGCTGCTGGTGGATCAGGTCGCCTTTCGTGATGAGGATCAGGCGGTGATCGGCGGCAACGGCTTCGACGGCTTCTGGCACGCCGTCGAGCAGTCGCACCTGTTCGGTCAACATCTGATGGGCGAACCCGAGCAGCTCACTGATCACGGTCGCCGGCACCGTGGACCCGGACGACGTGATGGCACACTCGATCATCGACAGCACGAACGCCTTGACCCCGTAGCCCGAGACCGAGAGGTTGGCGATCTCGGTCGCCCGCAGCGCGTCGCGCAGGTCGACACCGTCTGGCACATGCGGCGTCATCAGTTCGACGAACCGGTTCTCCACGTCGACGAACGTGTCCTCGCTGTGCCACAGCGTGTCGTCGGCATCGAGGGCGACGACGTCGAAGGCGGCGCGGCCCCCTCTTCGCGCTCTCATCGATGGATGGCGTTCAGGTAGTTGTAGACGGTGATCCGGCTGACGCTCATGGCGTCGGCGACGTCTTCAACCGCCCGGCGCAGGATGAAGGCGCCGCGTTCGTCGAGCAGGCGGATGGCTCGCTGCTTCGATTCGCGGGGCAGATCAGCGAGCTTGCCTCCCAACTCGGCTTCGACGGCCTCGATCAGGCGGTCGAGGGCACCGTGCAGCGGCGGCATCCGCACTGCAGCAACGGTCTCGCCGTCCCACACGAGCGGAACGTCGCTCGGTTCTTGATCCGCCGGACCGACGAGGGTGGCGCCAACGGCATCGACAACGGGCCGGACGGCGTCGATCAGCGGATGGGGGTCCGGGGCCGACAGCGGGTCGGCCGCTGCGCCGTTTCGACCGTCGCCGCGCCCCGCCGTCACTGCGAGCCTTCGCCGAGCTGATCGACCGAGAGCCGCACGCTCGCAGCCCCGTAGGCGAACGCCGCGGTCAGCAGACTCGACACGATGACTGGCATCCGGTCGTCCTCTGCCCGGCAGATCGAGCTGAACGGCCCGAACTCGACGGTGCCGCCGACCTCCTCCACTGCGGCGATCGCCGCCGTCACGTGCGGCCCAGGCTGTCCTTCCGAGAACGGCTCGACGAAGAACTCCAGTTGTTGCACATCAGGATCGTACGAGACGATCACCGCCGAGGTCGCCGTCCACCGGGGCGAC
>JACDHN010000309.1 GCA_013821025.1 Acidimicrobiia bacterium
TCCTAGAACCGACGTGACCGCCGTCCGGGCGGCGCATGGGTGACGACTCTAGGAGGTGACGGGCATGGACACCCCGACGCCGCCCCTCGTGTCGGCGCCGAAACGCTCGATCTCGGCTGCCAGGTCGAGCGGGCGAGGACGAGCTTCTTTCGCCTCCGCCCTGAGATCGTCCGACACGTGCTCGGCCGGCAGGATCCAGCACACCTCGAACTCGATGCCGTCGGGATCCTTGGCGTACAGCGACTTCGTGGTCACGTGGTCGGAAGCGCCCACGAGCGCCCCCCACTGGTCGAGCACCGTGCGCAGCCGATCGAGCTCGGCGAGCGTGTCGACCTCCCATGCAAGGTGATACAGCCCAACGGTGGTGCGTCCGGCGCTCGACGGGGCGGCGCCTGATCCGATCTGGAACACGCCAAGGTCGTGGTCGTTGGTGGAACCGGGAGCCTGGAAGAACGCTCCCTGGCCCGGCATCCAGATCAGAGTGCGGAATCCGAGTGCGTTCTCGTAGAAGTCACGGGTGCGCTCCAGGTCACGGACGTAGAGCACTGCATGGTTGAGGCGGGTCACCGGCATGCTCTCATCGTACTTGCGTACGCAAGAAATACCTAGTCTTGATCCGGAAGCAGCTACCCGCTTGGGAGCGTGGATTACAGTCACCGCCGACGGGGCGGATGCTCGGCGGGAGCCGAGCTGTGCTCACGGGAGGCACCGTGCATCCAGGGGACGAACCACCACGACCACCAGCACCACCACCACCTCCACCTCACACGAATGCCGGCTGGCCCTCGCCACCATCCGCACCTCCGATGGCACCGGTATCGGAGGGGCCTGGCGGACCGGCATCGGTCGGGTGGCGAGTCGCCTCCGGCGTGTTGATCCTCCTGCTGGCGTTCGTGGTGCTCGTGTTCATGGTGATCGTCATCAATCCCGATGACATCCCGCGATGCGATGACGGCTTGTCGTCCGAGGGCGAGTGCTTCGACGTCACCGAGACGCAGCGCACGTTGCAGATCGTCGTTTCGATCGTCGGTTCCGTGGTCGGCGCCCTTGCCGCCCTCGCCGCCCTCTACTTCACGGTCACGGGACGTCGTGGCCGACTGGTGCTGCAGCTCACCGGGGCGACCTTCGCCGTCGGCCTGCTGCTGGTCATCGTCGGTCGCACCTGACTCGTCGCCGAATCCCGGTGAGCGACACGGACCTAGCCCCCCGGCAGCTTTCGTCGAGACTTCGGTCGCCGATCGTGACTGGTCGGGGTGCGGACCACAGTCGTCGCCCTGGCACTCGTCACTGCGACCGTCTGCTCGTTCGTCGCTTACGCCCTGCGGCCGCTCGCCGACGACATCCTCCTCAACTTCGCAGGGATCCACGAGTCGCTCGCCAAGGGTTCGGTGTTCGAGGTGCTGTCCGGCTGGAACTTCCGGCCTGTCGGCTATCGCCTCTGGCTAACGGTCGAGCATGCCATCGTCAGTCCGTTCACCGCCACCGGCAGCCGCCGCTACCAGTTGGCGTTGCACGTCGTCGGTGGATTTGTGCTGCTCGGCGCGAGTGCCGTCGCTGCGTGGGGATGGCGACGGGCGAGAACGAGCGCCAGCCGCCGATCGGCGATCGCCTTCGGAGCCATCGTGTTCATCGCCCTGGCCTGGTCGTCCAAGAGCGTGCCGCTGCAGGCCGAGGAGTTCGCTGTTGTGCTCACGCTCGTCGCATGGGGCCTCGCATCGGACACGCGAACGGCTCCCTTTGCAGCGCTCCCGGCCGCAGTTCTGCTGTTCGCCAAGGGATCGACATTCCTACTCGTGTTCGTCGTGCTCGCCCGCGTCACCACGATCCACGGTCTGGGCAGCCCGACCACCCGCCGTTTCATGATCACCACCGCAGCCATCGACCTCGCCGCCGTCGTGTTGTTGCTGATCGTCGCCCCGTCGGAGCTACGCGACCTTCTGGAATCCGGTGTTTACCAGGACTCGTCCCGAGCGTTCGACCCGCAGACTGCTGGAAGGATCCTCGGCGGCGTGTGGCGCTACGCCAGCCAATATCCAGCCTTGTACGCAGGGGCGATCGCAACTCTGTTCCTCCTGGCGGATCAGCCGCGACCGCGGCGTGTTGATCTCGCCGTTGGCTGGTTGGTGGCGTTGGCGTTGCTGGTGATCGGAGTCAACTCGTACGGATACCACTTCGCCGTAGCGATGGTCCCGGCATCGCTGGCGCTGGGCGAGGTCGTCATCGTCCCTCCCCGTCGGTTGCTAGCGCACAGATGGGGGGTCGCGGCCGTGCTGGCCGCAGGTGTCGTTGGTACCGCCACCGTGCAGGAGCTCGCTCACGGCCGGACGTTCGTGGTCGCGCTCGCAATCGTTGCCTTGATCTGGGTACCGATCCTGGTGTTGGCAGCGATGGTCGCCGGCGCGCCGAAGTGGAGCCCGCGGTTGGTGGTTCCGAGCGTGCTGGTCGCCGCCGCAGCGGTACTTGCGATCAGCGACCTCGAGCCGTGGGCCACGAGCGCCAAGGCCTACGAGCGAGAGCGAGCTGCCTACCGAGCGACGGTGGAAGGGATCGAGGATCGCTTCCTCGCCGACCAGCAACAGGTGCTGCTGCTCTCGTATGGCACGGTGGCCTACCACCTCGACGACGTCACATCGGCGTGCCGCCACTACTTCCCGATCCCACTGCAGCGGTTGCGTTTTCGTGACACCAGCGGCACCAGCGGCTATCGCGAGAACCTCGACTGCGCGCTGTCCTACACGGGTTGACTACGTCATCTTGGAGCCCATCTGGTTCAAATTGGACCTCCTGCCATCACTGGCGACATTCCTCGACGAGGAGTTCGTCGAGGTGTCCCGCCTTCGGACGCGCCGTCAGAACACGCGAGTGGTGCTGGTCGTGCTACGTCGGCGCGACGCGACTGCGACGATGGAAGGCTGAACGCCTGTCTCGTCCGATTCCCGCGCTCGCGATTAGCCGGTGGCGGGCTCGAAGTAGCGCTGCGGGTTGTCGATCAGCATCTGGTCGATCTGGGCGTCGCTGACGCCGCGTCGCCGGAGCTCGGGAAGCACGTCGTTGCTGACGTGCTGGAAGTGCCAGTTCGGCATCAGCACCGGGACAGAAGCCTGCGCCTCACCGGGGAAGTAGTCGATGTAGCAGCTGGCGTCGTGGGAGAGCACCATCCTGTCGGCGTATCCGGTCTCGGCGAGCCGGACGATCGTGTCGACCCGGTCCGCCGTCGGGTTGTAGACGTCGAGCCCGAACCGATCCATCCCCAGCGTCACGCCCTGATCTGCCAGCTCGCGCAGGTAGTCGAGATCGTTGCTGTCGCCGGCATGACCGATCACCACCTTCGTCAGATCCACCTGCTCCTCGGCGAAGACCTGGACCGCCTCCCGGCCTGCAAACGTCGGCGAGCTGGTGTGGCACGTGATCGGGGCGCCCGTCTCTCGGTGGGCACCGGCGCATGCCCGCATCACCCGCTCGACGCCCGGCGTCAGGCCAGGGGCGTCGATGGCGCACTTGAGAAAAGCCGCCTTGACCCCCGTGTCGGCGATGCCGCGGGTGAGGTCACGAACGAAGTCGTCGACCATCGGATCGACCTCGGAATCGAACAGCAGCCCCGGGCCACGATGCTCGTACTGATGCGGCACGGACTCGTAGGTGTAGATGCCGGTGGCGACGATGATGTTGACAGACGTCTGCCCGGCGATCCGCTGGATGCGCGGGATGTAGCGCCCGAG
>JACDHN010000006.1 GCA_013821025.1 Acidimicrobiia bacterium
GCCTGATCCAGCCGCAGCGACGCCGTCGAGCGCAGGCGGTCGGCCACGCCGGCGACGATCGTGTTGAGCAGGGCGAGCGTGCCGACCTGGCTGTCGAACGGACCGACGGACGCTGCCGACAGCACGAACGTGTGGCTTGCGTACCGGGCGAGCGGTGAGAGCACGCTGTCGGTGAGCGCCACCACCGTCGAGCCCGTCGCCGTCGCAGTCCTCGCGGCGTCGAGCAGCCAGCGGTCGTAGCGACGCACGTCGATGGCAACCGCAACCGACCCGGCACCCGCCAGCGCCAGGTCACGGTGCAGCGCCACCTCGTTGCCATCAAGGCGTCGAACGTCGGGGCGCAAGGAGAACATCTCGTCGGCGAACTGCTGCGCCACTCCCGTCGCCGCATTCCCTGCCAAGACGAGCACATGACGGCCGAGGTCGGACAGGGCGTCGATCACTGCGGCCAGCTCCGTGGGGTCGACGGCGTCGAGCGTCGCCGCCACGTTGACGCTCTCGGTGACGCGAGCCAACTCCAGGGGGTGTCCGCTTCCGCCCTCGCGGATCCGTTCGGCCGCAGGCCGGAGCTTGCGGGTGAGATCGGACTGCACTGAATCCTGCAGGGCGCTGAAGCCGCTGTAGCCGAGTTTGGCGGCCAGCCGCACGACCGTGGCGGCGCCGGTGCCGGCCTCGGCGGCGAGGTCGGCGACGGTGCCGAACCCGACGAGTTGGGGACGAGCCAGCAGCACCTCGGCGACCCGTCGCTCGGCGGCAGTCAGGGACGCGCCGCGACCTTGGATTCGTTCGGCCACCTCCATGCCGGGAACGTACCAGCGCCCTGGCACGGTGCCATCCGTCACTACTTGGCGAGTGCAATTGACTGATCGTCCGGCTGCTTCTACATT
Organism: Acidimicrobiia bacterium; assembly: GCA_013821025.1. Lineage (GTDB taxonomy): Bacteria > Actinomycetota > Acidimicrobiia > Acidimicrobiales > Ilumatobacteraceae > JACDHN01. The sequence continues at coordinate 888 of JACDHN010000006.1, forward strand.
CGGGGGACTGCAATCGGAAGGGGGTTTCGATGGAAGCGGTCGAGTTGGGAGTGCGGCTGGCACTCGACGACGACGACTGGATGGACGTCGCCGCCTGCAAAGGTTTGACGCACCTGTTCTTCCCCGCCCCCGCCGAGCGGCCTCAGGCCCGGCAGCGCCGCGAAGCATCGGCCCGTCACGTCTGTGCCTCGTGCTCCGTTCGTGCCGACTGCCGGTCGTTCGCCAGGTATCACCATGAGTACGGGCTGTGGGGCGGCGAGAGCGAGGACGAACGGCACTCGGCCGGCTATCGCCTGATCGCCCCCATCGGGGTGCGGGCCAGGGGTGCCTGACCGCGCCTGGTGATCCAGGTCTGCGTCCTTGGCAGCGCCAACCTCGACGTGGTGGCGCGGGCCGAACGCCACCCCCGGCCCGGTGAGACGCTGCTCGGTTCTACGTACGACGAGCATCCCGGCGGCAAGGGGCTTAACCAGGCCGTCGCCGCGGCCCGGGCCGGCGCTGCTACCGCGATGATCGGTGCAGTTGGCCGGGACCTCGCCGGCGACCGACTTGTGGCGGTCCTGGCCGGCGACGGCATCGACCACGAGCGTGTGGTCGGCGTCGATGCTCCGACGGGTAGAGCACTGATCGTCGTCTCCGATGACGGTGAGAACACGATCGTCGTCGTGCCGGGTGCCAACGCCGAGGTACAGCCGACGGAGATCCCCGACTGTTCGGTGCTGCTCATGCAGCTGGAGATACCGATGCCCGTGGTCGCCGCTGCGATCCGCCAGGCCCGCGAGCGCGGGATCACGACGATCCTGAATCCGGCTCCGGCGACCACCCTCGACGCCGGCATCCTCACGCTGTGCGACATCGTCGTGCCGAACGAGCACGAGGTGGACGCGCTCGGTGGTACCGACGCCCTACTGGCGGCCGGTGTCGGCACCGTCGTGCTCACGAAGGGCGCGGCCGGCGCCGACATCGTCACCGCCACAACGCTTCGACATGTCGACGCCTTCGCCGTCCAGGCTGTCGACACGACGGCGGCAGGCGACACGTTCTGCGGCACGCTCGCCGCCGTACTGGGCTTCGGCGACGACATCACTGGCGCCGTCCTGCGCGCCGGCGCAGCTGCGGCACTCGCCACAACGACTCCAGGCGCCGTGCCGTCGATCCCCTCGGCCGGCGAGGTGGACACGTTCCTCACCAGGATCGGCACCGGTTGACGTTCGGGTCAGTGGCGCAGGATCAGCGCCACCCAGCCCTGGCCGGGTGTCGCTCCACGAGGCGCTGTTGCGCCCGGCCGACGCCGTCGTGTGCGCACGCACGTCGCACATCAACCTTGACGAGACGGGAGCTCCTGAGCGCTTCCTCGGCGCCAAGCTGATCGATCTGGGCACCGAGGACGGCAAGCTCGTCCCAGAACAAGTCTCGTCAGTGCGGCACCTGCTCGGCAACCTCCACCACGTGCAGCCGGCTGTGCTGTCGATCACCCAGAGCACGGAGCTGGGCACCGTGTACTCGCCTGCCGAGATGGCAGCGCTGTGTGAGGCCGCTCACGATCTCGGGATGCGCGTGCACGTCGACGGGGCACGCATCGCCAACGCCGTCGCTGCCCTCGGTGGCGACCGTGCCACGCTGCGACGTTCACCGTCGACGCCGGCGTCGATGTGATCTCGTTCGGTGGCACGAAGAACGGCCTGATGGGCGCAGAGGCCGTGGTGTTCCTGCGGCCTGCACTGGCCGACCGGGCGCTGTACCTGCGCAAGCAGGCAACCCAGCTGGCCTCGAAAATGCGCTTCGTCTCGGCCCAGCTTCGAGCTGTGCTGCATGACGATCTGTGGATCGACCTGGCCACGCACGCCAATGCCATGGCGTACCGCCTGTGGGAGCAGACCAAGGGCATCGACGGCGTGGAGCACGGCGCGCCGCCAGAGGTCAACTCGTTGTTCCCCTTACTGCCCCTCCCGGCCATCGCCCCGCTGCAGCAGTGGTGCTTCTTCTGGGAATGGGAGGCCGAGCTCGGCCAGGTGCGGTGGATGACGTCGTGGGACACGACCGACGAGGACGTCGAGGAGTATGCAGGTGGCATCCGTCACTACTTGGCTAGTGCAATTGACTGATCGTTCGCCTGCTTCGAAATTCGAGGGGACTGGGATCGAACGGGGTTTCGATGGAAGTGGTCGAGTTGGGGCGGCGGCTGGCGCTCGGCGACGACGACTGGATGGACGCCGCCGCCTGCAAAGGTTTGACGCACCTGTTCTTCCCCGCCCCCGCCGAACGACCTCAGGCCCGGCAGCGGCGCGAAGCGTCAGCGCGCCATGTCTGTGCTTCGTGCTCTGTGCGTGCCGACTAACAGGCATTCGCCCGCTGTCACCACGAGTACGGGCTGTGGGGCGGCGAGAGCGAGGACGAGAGGCTACTCGGCGGGCTATCGCCTGATCGCCCCCATCGGAGTGCGCGCAAGGGGTGCCTGACCACACGCCTCACATGGCCGAGAGCTCGGCGATCGCCTTGGCGACGGCGTGGTTATCTGCACCGTCACGAAGCCGTCGCAGATCGCTCCACACGGGGAGATCGAGCAACTCCCGAGCGTCTGCAGCACCCTTGCGGTTGATCACGTGGTCAGGGACGTGTTGGGGATCTGGCGATTCCAGCGCCTCCAACACCTCGTCGTAGATGTCGCCGAGCACCGTCGAGTGCGGATCGAGCCCCACCACCACCACTACTCCCGTCGGCTCGGTGTTCACAGGTAGCACCACCAGGTCGGGTCGCCGCTGGCGCAGTATCTCGACCACTTTGAACACGTCACCTGCCCAGCCTCCTCGGATCTGGACCCTCGCTGCCTCCTCGTCGCTACGCGGAAGCATGTCGTCGAGGACGACGACGCTCGATGGCGAGCACAGACGCTCGACGTTCGTGAAGTCGCGGTAGGCGAACTCGGCGAGGTGCAGGCCGTCGATGAACGCGAAGTCGACAGGTGTGCCGCCGAAGTGGGCGACGGCGTCGCTCGTGGCGAAGAAGTCGTCGCTCGTGGCGCGAACGAGCTGCACGTCGCAGCCGATCGGCGCTGTCACCTTGAACGCCGGATCGACCCCGATGCTCGGCACCCTCGACAACGCCAGGCTGCGACCGTTGCTGACACCGATCTCGAGATAGGTGCGCGGCTGCAACACGCGGTGCAAGCCCGACAGGAACTGGCGGCGCGACAGCGTCGGCGTCGGGTACGTCTGCGGCGGGCGGCGGGTTCTGGCGGCGGGCGAAGACTTCTTGTCCTCACGCTTGTCGCCGGGCCGGCCCCCCGTCGCCGGCGGGCGTTGCTCAGTGGCCGGCGGCTGGGGCGCGGCGGTCGTGGCAGTGTCGCCGCGCCACCCGGTTGGCGGCGGGCCGATCTTGGCCGCCAGCGTCCGGCGCAGGCGACGCTCGGCGATGGCGATGTCATAGAGGCGCTCGGCGCCGACGACCGGCTCGAGCACGTTTCGGATCCTGGTGCGCAACGTCACGGGCTGTGATGGTACGCCGCCGACCCGCCGACCGCGTCCGCAGACTCCGTCGCGCGTGCCGACGCCGCCGCACTGAGATACCTACCGGCTAGCTTCGAGATCATCCTTCTGAGATCAGACCCCTGGATTCTCGACGCCCTGAAGTCGGGGCTGGCGCTGTTCGACCGTGAACGGCCCGGTGAGACGCCGGGACGTGTCGTGGTCGTCGCCAGGAAGAACCCAGGCGCCACCGCTGAGATGGTCGCTGCGCACTTCCCCGTCTCCCAGGTTCAGCTGCTGGCGTCAAAACCACTCGATGAGCGTGCCCGCCGGCGCGTGCCACCCGGCGTCGTGACCGATGTCTGCACCTCGCTGGATGAGATGCTGCTGCGCATCGTCGGGCACCCTGCCCCTCAGTTGCTGATCGATGCCATCCCCGGCGCAGGCGCTGGCAAGGTCAAGCGGTTCCGAGAGCTGTCGTTCGCGCTGGCCGACGGCGGCGCATACCTGGCGATCGACGCCGCCAACGCCGACCGAGGCGAGGACTCCCTCGCCTCCGAGCTCGCCAGGCTGATGTCGCTGCAGGGGTGGGAGGATGCGGGGACCAGCGACGAGTGGTTCGACGAGCGGCTACGCAAGAACATCGCGAGTGTGAGCAGCGAGGGCCCGGCGGTGCTTGTCGGCAAGTTCGGCCGCCACTATCTCAACCTGCGCGAGGAGGTGACGACGCCGGTGCTCATGCGGCGATATGGGACGAGTTGGGGCCGGGAGCTGATGGTACGACCGGCAGAGACCTTCCGGTCGAAGATCGAGGTCACAGCGAATGTGGAAGATCCAGAGCAACGGTTCCCCAACGAGCTGCACGTGCCACCGCTGTACTTGCGTGAGTACGTCGATGTGGTGTGCGCTCCGCGCCAGGTCGTTGTGACCGGCAGCCTCGTGCTGTCTGCATCGTTCCACCATCCCTCGGTACCGCGACCGCGCAACCGCATGTTGCCCAGCGCAAGCAAGCGTTTCGCCGAGACCGACATCGGTCCGGACGATGCGCAACCGCTGCCAGGAACGTACTTCCATCTCGACTCGGAGTACCCGGGGCTGTTCGGGCACATGTACACAGAAGACATCGCCCGGTTGTGGGGCTGGGAGCTGGCCAAGCGGCTTTATCCGCAGCTACGCATCCTGCGCAGCGCCGAGGACCCAGAGAACGGTCCTGCGCCCTACGAGCTGGAGACGCTGCGCGCCTACGGCATCGCCGAGCACGACATCGTCTGCATCGACAGGCCGGTCCGCGCCGAGCGCCTGGTGACCGCCTCGCAGGAGTTCCACAACGGCGCCGTGATCTACGTCAGCGAGCATCTGTCTGAGACGTGGAGCCGCCTGCGAGACGGGCTGCGCACATCCTCAGGACCGCGGTACGACAAGATCTTCATCGCCCGCCCCGATGTCAAGCGCTCGTGCCTCAACAGTGAGCAGGTCGAGGCGGCGTTCGCCAGCCACGGGTTCGAGGTGCTGCGCCCCGAGCTGCTCCCTCTGCCCGAACAGGCCGAGCTGTTCGCAGCAGCGCGGGTGATCGCAGGCTACGCCGGATCAGGGATGTTCGGCATGATCCACTGCGAACAGCCCGGGACGCGAATCGTCATCTCCTCCGACATGTACTCCGCCCGCGACGTGTTCTTGATCTCGGCCTTGAAAGGCGACGACTTTCACTACATCGCCTGCCCGACACGCGTTCCAGACGCTTCGCGCTTGGATGCAGCACCGAAGGGCGTAGATCCCACCAGGCCTCATAGCCAAACCACGCTGCTCTACGACTTCGAGTTCGACTTCGACCGCGATGGCGACGCGCTTGAGAAGCTGTTGGCCAGCACCTGAGACCAGACTCTCAGTGGCGCAGCACCAGCGCCACCCAGCCTTGGCAGGCCTCGGTCTCCACGAGGCGCATAGGCGCCAGCGCCTCCGCCACGTGGCCGTACCTGGAGTCGAGTAGCCCGCTGACGATCAACACCCCGCCAGGCGCCGTGAGGCGCCGCAGGTCGGTCGCCATGGCCACCAGCGTCGGCGCCAGGATGTTCGCCAACACGATGTCGAAAGGGCCCTCCAAGGCGGACACCGGTGTACGGTCGACGTCGAGCACAGGGCCCACGCCGTTGCGCTCGGCGTTCTGCCTTGTGGCCTCCACGGCGGCCGGTGAGATGTCGACGGCGACCACGTGAGGTGCACCGAACCGGGCGGCCGTGATGCCGAGCACCCCGCTGCCGCAGCCGACGTCGAGCACGGAGGCACCCGGCCACTGCACCTCGCGCAGCGCCCGCAGCGTGGCCACTGTGCTGGGATGGTCTCCGAGTCCGAAGGCGGCGCCGGGGTCGATGGCGATCTCGGTCACGTTCCCATCACTGCGCACGTTGAGCTGCTGCCAGGCGGGAACGATCACCAGCTCCGACGTCACCCACGTCGCCACTGCGTGCTGGCGCCACGATTCGGCGACGTCCGCGTCGACCTCGACGAACTTCCATCGCCAGCGACCGGGGAACCCGTCGGCGGCCGGGCTGACCTGCGACGGATCGTCTCCGAGCGACGTCCACAGCTCGACCACTGTGTCGTCTTGGGCGACATCGCGCTCCTCCACCGCAGAGGCGCCGAGCGACCACAACGCGTCGGAGGCGAGCTCGGTCTCGCTCACCGGCACTGTCACCACAAGGGCGAGCATCAGGCGAGCCGGTGCAACTCGACGCGGAAGCGCCGCGCCCTGGCCACGTAGGTCTCGACGCCCGCGAGGATGTCCTCGATGCGCGCACGGCCCGGCTTGATGGTGGCAGGCGACCCGACGGCCAGTGCGCCGGAGGGCACCTCCTGGTCGTACAGCACCACCGAGTTGGCGCCGACGATGGCGCCAGAGTGCACCACGGAGCGGTGCAGCACCATGGCCATGTTGCCGACCAGCGCCCGTCGTTCGATGGTGCAGCCCTCCAGGTGCACGAGGTGACCGATGACGCACTCGTCGCCGACGACGGTGGGGTGCTCGTGCGTGGTGTGGATGACGCAGCCGTCCTGGATGCTGGTGCGCTCCCCCACCCGGATCTCACCGTCGTCGCCGCGCAGCACGGCAGTCGGCCACACGGAGCTCTCGGCGCCGACGGTGACGTCGCCGATGATGACTGCATCGGGATGCACGTAGGCGTCAGGGTGAATGCTCGGGACCAGGTCACCGAGCGCGTAGATGGGCACGGGCCGACGGTACCCACCCAACGTCGGTGGAGTCGAGTACACCGCGCCCGTTACGGTGGAGAACTCATGCCGCATCGCATCGACATCGAGTTGACGAGCGCAGGCGACGACGGATCCTGGACCTGGCGGGCGTCCGGAGCACGCCAGCCACGCGGCGTGCTCGATGGCTCGATCCTCCCCGACAAGTCGGCCGTCGGCGACCAACTCAAGGTCGAGGCCGACTATGGAGTGGACGGCATCTCGATCCTGTCGATCGTCACGGCCCCCAAGCGCGAGGAACGCAGCGAGGTGCTCGACCTGCTGCCCTCGGAAGCTACGTTCGAGCCGGTCACCGAACAACGTGCGACTCGTGACCGGCCTGATCGCTCTCGCGGCCGCTCTCCTCGACGCGAGCGTGGGGACCGCGGCGGCGACCGTGGCGACCGCAGTGATCGTGGGGACCGCGGCAGTGCCCACGGTCGCGGCGTTAACGAACGCCGTGCAGCACCGCCCGGCGGATCCGAAGGTAAGGGTGATCGACGCGCCGCGCCGAGCGAGGGACGTCGCGAGACGCATCGTCATTTCGCTCCGCCGCCCGAACTTCCCAAGCGTCCGAAACCCAAGCGTCTGCGCCCTGGTTCCCAACGCCGGACCGAAGTGCTCGACCAGCTCCCAGAGGCCTCGAGGCCGATCGCCGAACTGGCGCTCCAGGGGATCCCGGCCGTCCGCCAGCGGCTGCGAGAGGACAACGAGCGGGCGCGCAAAGATGGAGGCCCGGAGATGCCCGAGGACTCGGTCATCGCCATGGCCGAGGAACTGCTGCCGAAGCTGCGCGTGGCGGAATGGCTGGATCGTGCCGAAGCGGCAAAGCGCCAGATCGAGCACCTCGACCTGCGAGATCTGCGCAGCGTCGTCGTCGCCTCCGATGATCCGTCCGTCGTCCGCGACGAGTCGACGCGGACGCTGGCGGTGGAGCTCAGAGCGGCGCTGGCCACGAAGCAGGAACAGGAGCTGCACCTTTGGTTCGAAGACATCGGCGCCGCACTCGACGTGGGCCGCGTGATCCGGGCACTGCGTCTTTCGTCCGAGCCACCAAAGGCCGGTGTGCCATTCCCGGGTGAGTTGGCCACCCGTCTCTCAGACGCCACGAACGCATCGCTGCAGCCAAAGGACGGACCGGATCGCTGGTCGGCCGTGCTGGAGGCGGCGGCGTTCTCGCCCATACGCTTGCACGTGCGGACGGAGGCGATCCCCACCGTCGTGTCAGATGAGCTCACGGCCACGGTGACGCGGCTCGGGCCGCTGCTGCCCCAGGTGGCGGCGAAGTTCGGCATCGAGGTCGCGCCGAAGGGCCCGTCGCCACGTCCTCTGCGCCCGACGCGCCCGACCAAGGGACCAGCTGGCAAACGTTCAGATGTTCCCGACCGTCCGGGTGCCGCCAGAGCCCGGGCCACGCCGACGCCCGCCACGACAGAACCGACAGAACCGCAGGACGATCCTCCGGCACCAGCTGCGGACGCTGCGTCGGACGAGGCACCTTCCCAGGAGCCAGCACCCGAGGGCGGCGTCAGCACGCAGCCGCAGGAATAGCCAGCAGGGTTGCGGCGCCGTGGATGGGCGCTCGTACCATCTGCGGATGTCCAACATCGTCACCTACGAGGCTGACGCACCCATCGCCGTCATCACGCTCAACCGGCCAGAGGCCCGCAACGCCGTCAACGGCGACGTGGCGAGGAGCCTGGAGGCCGCCGTGGATCGCCTCGAGGAAGATGACGACGTGTGGGTGGCGGTGTTGCGAGCCAACACGGAGGGCCAGGAACGGCCGGTGTTCTGTGCCGGCGCCGATCTCAAGGCGATCAACAGCGGCCAGGCCGCCGAACTGGCAACCGAGCGCGGCGGGTTCGCAGGTTTCACGTTCCGCAAGCGCCGCAAGCCGGTGGTCGTGGCCGTCGACGGTCTCGCCACCGCCGGTGGGTTGGAGATCGTGCTGGCCTGCGACCTTGTCGTCGCCACGCGCCGCTCGGCGTTCGGTCTGGCCGAGGCGAAACGGAACCTGATAGCTGGCGCCGGCGGCCTCTTCCGGCTACCGCGAGCCATCGGCAAAGGACCGGCTTTGGAGGCCATCCTCACCGGCGAACCGATCCCGGCCGAGCGAGCCTACGAACTGGGCCTCGTCACACGCCTCGTGGACGACGGCGAGGCGGACGGCGAGGCACGACGGCTGGCGGAGCAGATCACGGCGTGCGCCCCGCTCGCCGTGTGGGCAAGCCTCGAGGTGGCAACGGCGTCGTTCGACGCCGACGAGGCCACGCTGCAGCGCATGACGAACGAGGCGTTCGCACGGGTCCTGGGCTCCGACGACACGAGGGAGGGCTTGGAGGCGTTCATCGAGAAGCGCCCGCCGCGCTGGACAGGCAGATGAACCTCCGAGCATCAGATCGGCTCGAGCTCCGACGACACCACGATCAGTCTGGCGGTGATGCGCGCCCGCTCGTAGAGGTTCTTCGTCTCCCTGTCGCCTGGTAACGCTTCGCCCTCGATCCGCACACATGAGCGGCCACGAGCGGCGGCAACCGCTGTTGCCATCATGGCATCGCCGAAGCCGAGGTGTCGTGCTTCGACGAGCACGAAGACCTGGTCGATGCGGGCCGTGCCATCGGGCTCGAACACGACCACCAGGAAACCGACGGGGTAACCCTCGAGATCGGCCACGAACACGACGCGGCCGGGATCGGAGATCTCGCGCCCCCAGCCGTCACCGACCAGGAGGTGCTCGTCCAGCCATCGCCGCCCGCCGCGGGCGTCGAGCAGTGCTGCCCGCGACGTCGACTCCAGCAGGATCAGATCGTCGACATCGTGGTCACGGGCGACCCGGACGACGGGGTCGATCATGTCACGCCCGCTGCAGCTGATCGATCTTGCCGAGCACCGTCCGCCGGCGGCGATTGGTCTGTTCGAACTGCGCCACCTGGTCGAGCTCGACCGTGTTCAGCGCCGGCAGGCGGGCGACCACCTGGCTGGCAGCGAGACTCTCGTAATCGGCGATCGGCAGCGCCTCCGGATCGACGGACTCTTCGCTGTCGTCCACCTGCTCGCCAGCGGCTGTCTCCGTCGCCCGTGCCTCGACCACCGTGCTAGACGCCTCGAGATCGGTCGCCATCACGTCAGCGGACAATCCCTGCGGTACCGACGGCGGGTCGGGCGGCGCGTCGACCGTGCGTGTCCGCAGCTGTTCCGCACCGGCCTTGACGGCCATCTCGCCGATGACCCTCGCCACGGCGATCCTGCCCTCTACCCGTTCCCGTCCAGATTCCATGAGTCGCGGGATGGTCTCGCGCAGCTCGGCGACCAGACCGATGGGTACGAACACGGCCAGTTCGGCGAGCGTCCGGAACGGTCGTCTGCCCATCAAGAGAAGATCGGACAGTCGTCGTCGCCGACGGGGCACAACGGGGCGCTGGCACGCACGAGCAAGAAGCACGTGCCGCAGAGCTGTTCGTCGGAGCGTTTTGGTTGGAGGCGGCCGGCATCCTCGCCGCGGTCGCCGGGCGTGGCATCCTCGACGTCGTCGTCGGCTTCGTCCTGCTCGTCGGACGTGACCATCCGGTCCTTCAGGATGCGATCGAGGTCCGCTTCGACATCGTCGGGAGCAAGCATGTCCTCTTCCTCGTCCTCTTCCTCGTCCTCTGCCTTGCGCCGGCGGGTAGAAGCGGCTTCCTCGGTCTCCTCCTCCTCTGGGGGATCGTCGGTGCTCTCGGTGTCGGTTTCAGGGACGAAATCGTCGTCGTCGGCGACGATCAGGGCCTCAGGATCGGCGATGACGTCTTCTTCGACCAACTCGTCCTCGTCGGGTCCGACCTCGAGATTCTCGATCTCCTCCTCGTCGTCGGCCAGCTCAACTGTTGCGTCGTCTTCGTCTGCCATCGCCCATCACTTCGTGGTCGGATGTGTCGCGGGTTGCGCGGTCGCGGCGGATCATAGGGGGAGCACTGCTCGCCTCCCGGAACAGTATCTGTGACAACGGTCACATACGGATGATTACGGGGCAGGCGTCGGCGCCATCGGCGGCTGCCGGCGGGCTTCGGCCCTGCGCTCGGATTCCAGGCGTTCCAGCTCCGGCGCGGCCACGGTGAGATGCGTCATCACCTCGGCGATGACCCGATGCCCAGCGCGTTCGGCGATCAACCGGTGCATCTCGAGGGCCAGGCGGCGATACGCCGGGTGGCCTTGTGGGGACGATCGCAACTCCAACATGTGGATGGCCTCGCGGGCATTGAACTGCATCGTGTACCGCAGTCGGTAAGCCATCGACACGGCATAGCGCGCCTGCTCGGGGAAGTCGCCTGCCAACAGATCGTAGAGCTCGGCCGAGCGCGCCAGGGCGCCATCGAAGCTGTCGGCAACACCCGTCTCGTCGATCAGCGCCGGGCGCGAGAATCCGTGACGTGGTGTCAACGGCTGCCAATCGATGGTCAGCATGCGATGTCGCTGCAGGTCGCGGAAGGCGCCGTAGTCGGACAGGATGTCGAAGCGGTAGCCGCTGCGCTCGAAGGCGCGTCCCGGCTTGTGCCGCCGGTTCGTGCGATCTCCCACGTACGCCTTCAGCAGGGCGATGCGGTCATCCGTGCCGAGCATCCGCACCCTCGCCAAGAGCTGGTCCTCCGGCAGCCGGCTGTGTGGGTAGCACACGGCAGCCAGCAGCTTGTCCTCGGCTTCGGGATCCCAGTCGACGAGTGTCACCTCGTCGGTCGTCGCAGGCCGTTCGTCTCCGAAGAGCCGGTCGACGATGGCCTGGGTGCGAGCCCTGGTGTCGGCGAAGTAGTCGCTCCATGCGCCCCCTCGCTCTGGCAGGTCGACGCGCCGCAGGAAGCTCGGGATCACCTTGCGCAGCTCGTAGAGCATCAGCTCGGCATAATCACGGGCCTCGGGCAAGGGATGGGTGCGCATGCGCAGTAGCAGGGACTCGAAGCCCTGGCCCGAGCCGTAAATGCCGACGTTGGAGAGCGACGCAGCCGGCAGCATGCCACGAGCGGCGTCGAGCGCCTTGGCACGCGTCGCCTGGCGGTAGACGAACTCGCTGTCGGAGGACCCGCGGGGAACGGTCGTGCGCACGTGCTCGGTGACGGCGTCGATCACCTCGCTGTAGGCGTCGAACATCCTGTCCATGTCGCCCACGTACCGCGTGCCGAACCGGCTCGCCAGGATCGTGCCGTCGCGGTAGTACCGGTAGCGTCCGCCGAGCCTGCCGTCGTACGCGATGTATCGGGTGCTCTGTTCCAGATAGCTCATCAGCCGGCCCCACTCGAGCACCTTCGTCAGCAGGTTCGACGCCTGCTCGCACGCCAGATGGACGCCGCCCAACTGCGCCACCGAGTCGTCGCCGTACTCGAAGAACACGCGCTCGTAGAGCTGCTCGGCCCGTTCCAGGCCGATCGTGGCGTCGACCGTATGATCCCCGGACATGTCGAGCTCGCCGACGAACTCATCGAGGAACAGGCGGCGCAGGCTCTTGGGACTACGGCTGTAGCGGGCGAACAGCGCACCCTTCACGACCTCTGGGAGGTTGACGAGGGCGAAGACCGGTCCGTCGAGGTTCGTGAAGTAGCGCCGGAGGATGTCGGCTTCGTCGTCGGCGAACGCTTCGGGGACGTACAGGGTCACGGCTCGCCATGCTAAGAGGCCGGGCCCTTCGCGCTCAGGGATGCCTATGGGTGGCGCAGGACGATCTTGCCGAGCTGCTCGCCTTCGGCCAGACGTGCCAGTGCTTCGGCGTAGTGCTCGATCCCGAACACCTCATCGATGTGCACGTCGAGGCCGCGATCCATCAACTCGGTGACCTCGTCGAACTCCTGGTAGCTGCCCATCGAGGACCCGATGATCTCGTGCTGCTTGAAGAACAGTCGAGGCAGGTTGACCTCCACCGTGTTGCCGGACGTGCCGCCGCACACCACGAGTCGCCCGCCCGTACGCAGGGCGCGGATCGAGCGGTCCCACGTGGCGGGACCGACGCTCTCTACGACGACGTCGGCGCTCACGTTCCAGCGATCGGCACTCGAATCGAGGACCTCGTCGGCGCCCATCTCCAGCGCACTGCGGCGTTTTGTCTCGCTGCGACTCGTGGCGACGACACGTGCGCCCATCCGGCGTCCGAGCGCCAGCGCGGCACACGAGACACCCGAGCCGATCCCGACCACGAGCAGCGTCTCGGACGGTTGCAGCCGAGCTCGGCGCAGCATCCGGTAGGCGGTGAGCGTCGCCAACGGGTAGGCAGCCGACTCCTCCCACGTGCGCGACGCCGGGCGCCGCACGACGTTGCGGGACGGCGCGATCGCATACTCGGCGTGACCGCCCCACCCGTGCTCGCCGTAGATGGAGAAGCCCGGTCCCATCGGACTGTCGTTTCCGAGCGCGACGATGTCCGCAACCGGGGAGACCCCGGGGTTGATGACGACCTCGTCACCGACCGAGATGACCCCGACGGCTTCGCCGACGTCGTCGACGACGCCCGCCACGTCGCAACCTGGCACGTGGGGCAGCGGCGGTTTGGGCATCGCCTTCGTCACCCACAGATCCATGTGGTTGAGGGCGCTCGCCTCCACCCGCACCTTCACGTCGTCGGGGCCGAGCGAAGGCAGATCGATCTCACCGTGCCGGTACGTTCCCGGCGACTCGTCGAGGATCCACGCGCGCATCGAACACTCCTGTCGCTGTCGGTGCCGCCAGTTCAGCAGATCAGGGCGTAGGCGTCGGCCTCGACGGTGAACGTGACTCGCTGCACCTGGTCGTGACGCATACCGTCGACCCAGCAGCCGAGCGGCCGATCCAATTCGATCGTGCCCTCAGCGCGGGGGCGCACCCGGATCTGGGGATGCGGAAGATGCGTGCCCGTCGGAAGACGTCGGCGCACCTGCAGCCGAGTTCGCAACGTCATTCCGGCGTCGACCTCCACGACCTCGGCGCGACCGTCGTTGGGATGGCCGGCAGGAGCGACGTTCCAACGGCCGATGCTGCCCACGTTCATCACGGCGAACAACGGTCCTGACCACCATTGGTTTCGCAGCACCACGTGGGCGACGGCCACGAAATCACCGGCGTCGGTGCTGATGCGTAGAGCGTCCATGGGCAGCCGTCGCGACATGGGCGCCCTCCCGGCCGGTCGGCCGAGAGCGCTGAACACGTCACCGCCGCTGACGCCGACCAGAGCGTCCGGATCGGCGGTCACGAACCCGGCCAACTCGGCGTCCGACGCGGCCGTGGCCACGTGCTCCGGCCGGGCGACTTCGTCGCCCCACGGATGACCCTTGGCGATCGTCACCCGGACTCCCCTATGGGTGCCTGATCGCTCTCGTCGCCAACGGCGGCATCGGCGACAACGCCCCGGAACGCAGCCTCGGCCACTTGGCCAGCGGCGCGCCGCACCGAGGGGACTTCGGCGACGACGCCGATCTGGCGGGCGAGGTCGACGAGCTGCTTCATCGTCCGTACGAAGTCGCCGCCGCTGAGATCTTCGTCGGCGACGACCTCTGCGAAGCCCTCCCCTGCGACCCATGCAAACGCCACAGGCAGGAACGTCGGATCTGGGGCGCGGTGGACCACGAGGCCCCTGCTGCGCTCGGCGGCGGCCAACCCGTCGCTGATCCGGGCGATCGCCCGCCACCGTGACTTCACGTCGGCCGATGGGAACCAGGCTGGCGGGGGTGGTTCGGGGCTGCGGTGCTCGTAGACGAAGACGGACAACAGGCCGGCAAGATCGGCGGCGCCGAGCCCCTCGAACAGTTCGGCCTTCAGGCATTCCACCACCAACAGCTCTGTCTCGTGGAACAGGCGGGCCAGCACCGCACCCGATCCGGTGAGCGACCACGTCGAGCCTCGCCCGTCCATCTCGACGTAGCCGTACTCGGTGAGCACGTCGAGCACGGAGTCGAACTCGGTGGCGAGCGAGGCATTGCGCTCGTCGAGGCGGCGTTCGGCTTCGGCTATCTCGCGCCGCACACGCTCGGCTTCCCCGGCGGCGCGGATGCGCTGGCGCAGGTCCGGATCGGTCTCTACCGGATCGACGGCCATCTCATCCGCTGCGCGAGAACGCTCGAGCGACGATGGGCGGCGCCGCCGATCGAGCGTCGTGCGCGCCAGGCGACGGGCCACATCCTTGCGGTAGCTCGGTCGGTCGGGCTGGTAGGCGTGAGGCACGCTGATCGAACCGATGTGTTCGGGCGGAGCCGTGAAGTTGGCTGCCGTGAGCTGCACCAGCGTGGCCTGGGCGGTCACGGCTGCGACCTTGGTGCCCTTGGACCGCGCCGACCGGGACACGACGACTGCTGGGCCTGCGTACTTGCCGCGGTTGATCCAGATCACGGCGCCGGGCTTGAAGGCGTCGAGAGCGGCGTCGATGCTCGTGCGGGCGCCGGCTGACCTCGCCTCGTCCCGAGCCGCCCGGTAGGCCCAGATGTCACCGTACGGGCTCTGCGCCTGTTCCACCAGGTCGTCGATGCGAAGGCGCTGACGTTCGAGACGGGCTTCGAGCTTGACGATCTCGCTGTCTGCCTGGAACTGGGCGAACGACATCTTCAGCAGGTGGCGGGCCTGATCGGGATCGTAGTTTCGTACCAGGTTCGCTGCCATGTTGTACGTAGGCCGGAAGGCGGAGCGCAGATGGAACGAGCGCGACGCCACGAGCGTGGCTACGCGATCGAAGCGCACGAACGGGCTCCAGGACACGACCGCATAGCCGGCGTCATCGATGCCGCGGCGTCCGGCCCTGCCCGTGAGCTGGGTGTACTCCCCCGGCGTCAGGAACTCGTGGTGTTCACCCGTGTATTTGGTGAGCTTCTCGATCACCACGGAACGCGCCGGCATGTTGATGCCGACGGCCAGCGTCTCGGTGGCGAACACCACCTTGACCAGACCCTCGGCGAAGCAACGCTCGACGACCTCCTTGAACGGCGGGACCATGCCGGCGTGGTGAGCGGCGATGCCGGACGCCAGCTGGGCGACGAAACTGGCGTACTCGAGCACCTCCAGGTCGTCAGGATCGATGCCGCTGAGGCGGGAAGTGACGATCTCGGCGATACGGGCCTGTTCGTCGCCGGTGGTGAGCCGCAGGCCCGCATCGAGGCAGACCTGCGCCGCCTCGCGGCACTGCTTTCGGCTGAAGATGAAGTAGACGGCCGGAAGCATCTTGTGCTCGGCCAGCAGCTCGACGGTCTCGACCCGCCCCGGCGTGTAGAGGCGGCGCTCGGATTGTCGCGCTCTCGCCGGGCGGTTGGAAGGGCCCGAGCGGGAACGGCCGCCGGCGCCGAGCGAGTCGATGCGGGCAGCAGCCGGGTTGGCTTGTCCGTCGACGAACACGGGCAGCAGGTCGAGCCGGTTGCGGGCGCGGTCGCCGACGAGGTAGTAGCTCGTGAGCTCGACGGGGCGCCGCTGCTCGAGGATGGCGACGGCGGGGCCGCGCACGGCCTGGATCCACTCCGTCAACTGCGCCGTGTTGCCGATGGTCGCCGACAAGCACACCAGCTTCACGGCCGGCGGGGTGTGGATGATCACTTCCTCCCACACCGGTCCGCGGTACGTGTCCTGCAGGAAGTGCACCTCGTCGAGCACCACGAGGCCAAGACCGTCCAGGGCCGAGGACCGGCCATAGATCATGTTGCGCAGCACCTCGGTGGTCATCACCACGATGGAGGCGTTGGCGTTGATGACGTTGTCGCCGGTCAGCAGGCCGACCGACTCGGCGCCGTGGAACGCCACGAGGTCTCGGTACTTCTGGTTGGACAATGCCTTGATCGGAGCGGTGTAGAAGCTGCGCTCACGGCGCCGGAGCGCCCTGTCGATGGCATACTCGGCGACGACCGTCTTGCCGCTGCCTGTTGGGGCGGCGACGACGACGTGGGCACCGTCGTCGATGGCCTGCATCGCCTCGAGCTGGAAGCGGTCAAGGCGGAAGTCGTAGCGGTCGGGGGCCTCGCCAGGGCTCACGCGTCTGCGGCTTCGGCCCGTCGGCGGGCGCGCTGCATGAACCATCCGATCAGGATGGCGACGAAGTACAGCACGAGCATCGGACCGGCGAGGGCGATCAGCGAGATCGGGTCGCCCGACGGCGTGATCACGGCGGCCAGTACGAAGATGACGACGATGGCGTACCGCCAGCTGCGCGCCAACGTCTGAGGAGTCACGGCGCCGGCAAGTTGCAGGAACACGAGCAACACCGGCACCTCGAACCCGATGCCGAACGCCGCAACCATCAGCCCGACGAGGCGGATGTATCGCGACACCTGGAACACCTGCCCGACATCCTCGCCGGCGAACGAGATCAGGAACTCGAGTGCCCGCTCCAGCGTGAGGTAGGCGATCGTCCCGCCCAGCAGGAACAGCAGCACCGCGCTGACGATGAACGGGATGGCGTACTTCTTCTCGCGCCCCTCGAGGGCGGGGACGATGAACCGCCAGACCTGCCACAGGATCACCGGGAGGGCGATGATGATGCCGCCGTACGTGCCGACGCGCAGCCTGGTGCTGAAGCCCTCGAGCGGGTCGAGCTGGTTGAGCGGCTTATCGGTTGCGCCGCAGAAGTCGCCTCCCTTCCGTTCGCACAGGTTCAGATACGGCACCAACAGGAAGTCGAGCACCTGGTTGTAGAAGACGATGATCAAGATGGCGCCGAACGCCACGGCCAGCGCCGAGCGGATGATGCGGAACCGCAGCTCCTGCATGTGCTCGACCAAGGTCATTGTCGCGTCGGGCGATTGGGGCGCCGGCGCGCGGAACGGACGTCTCATCGGGTCTGCTCAGTATCCGCCTGCTCGTCGGGACCGGAGGCGTCGTGGTCGGCGTACGACGGGACCGCACCAAACCCGTCGACGGCGCTGGGCGCCTCCGGCACCTCCCCGTCGTCTGCCACGCCGGACCCCTCAGCGTCGTGATCGCGGTCGGGATCGTCGGCGGTGCCGTCGTGGTGGAGATCGTCGTCGGGTTCGATCGGGCCGATGACCTGCGGTTTCGCGGCAGCCGTGTTCGGTGGCGGGTCGGACTCGATGTCGACGCTCATCGCCGCCACAGACTTCGGCTTCTCAACCGACTTCGGCTTCTCAACCTGCGCGGCGCCGATGTCGACATTGCGGCGGATGAGGTCGGCGGTGTCACGCATCTCGCGCATCGGCTCGTCGATCTGGGAGCGGAACTCGTCCTGGAACGACGAGCTCATCCGTTTGAACTCCCCATAGGTGCGGCCCACGCGGCGCATGACCTCTGGAAGCTTCTCAGGCCCAAGCACCACGAGGGCGAGCAGCACGATGAAGATGATCTCGCTGCCCGACATGTTGAACACGCGGCGCAGTCTATGGGGGTGACATCATCGAGTCCCGTGCAGCAGCGGCTTCCGGCCCTCGATGATCGGCCCATCCTGTTCGCCCATCGAGGTGCTCGGGCCCATGCGCCCGAGAACACCATCGATGCCTTCAAGCTCGGCCTCCGTCTCGGCGCCACCGGGTTGGAGAGCGACGTCTGGCTGACGGCCGACGGCGTGCCGGTGCTCGATCACGATGGTGTCGTCAACGGCTGGCGCAAGCGCCCGATTGCTGAGCTCCTGCGAGCAGACTTGCCTACGCACATCCCCGACCTCGAACAACTGCTGGCCGAGTGCGGCACGGACTACGACCTCTCGCTCGACCTCAAGGACCGTCGGTGCGCCACGACCGTGATCGATCTGGTGGCGTCGAGCGCCCCCGAGCTGCTCTCCCGGTTGTGGCTGTGCCACCCCGATCACCAGTTCCTG
>JACDHN010000310.1 GCA_013821025.1 Acidimicrobiia bacterium
GACCTACCTGCGCGACCCAACTGCAGAGCCTCGCCGATGCACTAGGGCGCGAGGGCCTTGACGTACAGCTCTTTCGCTTGGCGAACGACTCGCGTGAGCATCGCTTCGTCTTCAAACGCGATCGCATTGGCAATTGCGCTGGCGGCGGCGAGGTTCAAGAGATATGCCGCCATCTCCGGATCGGACGTGTGGACGAAGCCGAGGCGGATCCCCTCCCGAATGACGCGCGCCAGGGGCTCGGTCAACCCGCCGGCCAAGATGGGGCCGTCAGGCACAACGGCCACCCGGCCCAGATGTCGAGCGATCACTTCGGAGCCGGCCCGGTGCTCGAGGCTGTAGCTCAGGATCCCGTCGAAAGCGTTCGACGACTTCTTGGTAGGTGACGGTCTCATTCAGAATGGTCCCATGCCCCAGACGAGCACTCCCGAGCGCATGGTGCCGACGCGACGGATCTCATTCGAGAAGTCGCTGCAAGACGTGCCGAAGCACTTCGCCGCCGATGGCGACCTCATCACGAGCCACCTGGCGGCCGCCCTCTCCGCGGTGTTCCCCGACGGCGAGGACTTCTTCGTGCGGTCTGTGCGCCACTTCCGCGATCAGGTCATGGATCCCGAACTGAAGCGCCAGGTGGCGGGCTTTATCGGCCAGGAGGCGTTGCACGGCCGCGAGCACCGCGCCTTCAACGACCGTCTGGCCGAGCTCGGCTTCCCGACCAAGCAGGTCGAGCGCATCATCAAGAAGGTCATCGCCATCCGGGAGCGGCTGCTCTCGCCGAAGTCGAACCTCGCCGCCACCGCCGCCTACGAGCACTTCACGGCCACGCTGGCCGAGCTGCTCCTCACCAGCGAGGAGGCGCGCGCCCTGTTCGGACACGAGGAGGTCAAGAACCTCTTCCTGTGGCACGCCCTGGAGGAGTCAGAGCACAAGGCGGTCGCCTTCGATGTCTACAAGGCCGTCGGTGGCAGCGAGCGCATGCGTGTGGTGACCATGAAGCTCCTGCGCCTCACCTTCGTGCTCGGTATCGCGGTCCAGGTCACGGCGGCCCTGCTGCTCGATCGGGCGACATATCGGCGCGGCAACCTGCGCCGGAGCTGGCGGAGGCTCCGTCGCTCGCCCGTCGTCAACCGCAAGGTGTGGGACCAACTGCGCGAGTACGACCGGCCGGACTTCCACCCCGACGACCGCGACACTACGGCGCTGGTGGAACGCTGGCGCGTTGAGCTGTTCGGTGAACACGGCACGCTGAACGACAAGCTCACCGGTGCGACGGACAGAGCCGATGGACACCTCGACGTCCTCATCGTCGGTCCCGGGCGGGCATCCGCGCTTTCCTCTCGGACAGCGTCCAACTCCACCCAGTGAGGGCGGCGGCTTCTGTCGGTCAATGAGCGCGTCTGGCCAAGACCTGCTCGCGCAGGATGTCGGCATGCCCTGCGTGCTGCGCGAGTTCACGTAGCACCTGCAGCTGCAGTGCCCAGACCGGGCGGTCTCCGCGACCGTCGACGATGGCGTCGAGCGTCAGCCCGGCCAAAGTGCGGCGCGACACCTCACAACGGCTGCGATGAGCTTCTTGAATGGAGGCGATGGTGTCTGCATCCTTGAGAGTGAAGGAACGGTCGGGTGTACTGGAAATGCCGATCTCCGCGTAGGACCGGCCACTGATGGCCTGGTCGAACCACACGCCCTCGACGTAGGTGACGTGCTTGAGCAGGCCCAGCAACGTGGTCTTCGACGGCACAAGGCGCAGCCGCGCCTCATCTTCGGTGAGTCCGTCGAGGGAGTCGTGCAGCGACGCCCGGTACTCGTCAAGCAGCTCATCGAGTCGCCTTCGAAGGTCCGTCGTCCAGACAGCGGATCCAGTGACCGGTGTGGGCATGGGGACAGTGTCGCCGTCCCGGTCCCGGTCCGAAAACGGCGTCTGCGAATCACGCAAAGCGCTGCCCTCCGGCTCGATGGCGCGTCGCAAGCCGAATCGGTGGTCGCCTGCTTGCTCTCGTTAGCACGCCGTATTCGGCGTTCGCCACACCACCGCGACCGCGCACCGAAGAAAGCGACAGACCCGACGGGGTTTCCGCACGGACCTTGTACGGGTGAGGGCGTCGCAGCTGGTCCGCGGTCGCGGCGAGGGGTGACGCGTCCACCGCTGAGGTCCTGGAATCGAGTTGTATCGTCCATGATGATGTCCGCTGATCCCGCTGCGCTCGACCGTCCGCCCGAGGTCATCGTCGTGCTGGACGCTGTCGACGCGCCACATCTCGCTGGGTTTTGGGCCGAGGTGCTGCGGTACCGGCGCGTCGACCCCGTCGCGCAGTACGAGGTTCTCGTCCCGCCTGATGGACATCCTGGCTCCGTCGTCCTGATCCAGGCCGTTCCGGAGGACAAGGCGGGCAAGAATCGCATGCACTTGGATCTTCACGTCACCGATCCCGATGCCGAGATCGACCGGCTGCTCGCACTCGGTGCTCGTCGCGTCAGCGACGGAGCGATCGGTGACATCCGCTGGACGACGATGGCCGACCCCGAGGGCAACGAGTTCTGCATCGGCAGCCGCTGACCGCCCCGGCAGGACCGGAGCGAGGCGACGCAATTTCTTCGCCGCAGAAGAACCCGCAGCCCGGAGGTAGATGACGCGGTGGCTGGATTACTCGGATGCGATTATCGGCTGGTCGGCGGAGCGCTTTGGGGTCGCGCGACGCATCGCGTCTTGCGAGCCGGGTGTGGGAATCGAACCCACGACCACATGATTACAAATCCATAGTTTGACGTTCGCGTCGTGTTGCTTGGTACCACTTCGTGCGGTCTGAGCAGGGCATTTGGCTGAGGCTCGTCCGGCCCGTGGTGTTTCGTGCCGGGGCGTTTCACCCCGTTCGTGGACAATCCGTGGACACTCGTGCGAGTCAAGGAGCTCCGTGGCGGGCACCGCCTCGCATGGCCCGTCGAGGTTGCCATCCGGCGAGTCAGTGACGACCGACCGACGCTCGACGACGTGTGGACCGGTGATACTCGGGCGTCGTTCTCCGACACCCCGAGCCGGTTGACGTGCGCCGCGTCCCGGCGTTCGAGGGGCACCGAAGTCGAGTGGTATCCCCGTCGTTTCCGGACGTCTCGTCAGCTGCGGTAGACGTCGCGTCGGTGATCGATGCGGACGACCGTGACCTCCCGACGCTCATCATCGATGCGGTACAACACGCGGTAGGTCCCTCGGCGTGCTGCGAACACCCCGTGCAGTTCGCGGCGCAACGCATGTCCGACCCGATAAGGATCCGCCAACAACGGACCCGTGATCAGATCGATCACGGCGTGAGCGACGGCCTCGGGAAGCTCCTCAGCGATCGCCCGGGCGGCCGGCGCGGCGACGACCAGTTCGTACGGTTCGCTCACCGATGTCGAGGACGCAGTGCACGCACTGCGTCGACACCACGCACGACGTCGCCTCGAACGACGGCGGCGTCGGCCTCTTCGATGCCGGTCATCGTCTCAGGATCGGAGAGTACGGCGATCGTCTCTTCGAGGCTTGCGAGGTCCTCGGTGCTGATCAGCACGATCGCAGGCCGGCCGTTCCGAGTGACCACGACCCGCTCGTGCTCGTGCTCGACGCGGTCCACGTACTCCGAGAAGCGGTCCTTCACCGTCCGCAACGCCTCCGTCTTCATGGCTACAACTGTGCCAC
>JACDHN010000075.1 GCA_013821025.1 Acidimicrobiia bacterium
TCGTCCCCCTCCGACGGGCGATGGACGCGACCCGATTCACGGCCGCATGGCAGGACGGCTGGTCAATGAGCGCCGACGAGGCTGTAGCCCTCGCTCTCGAGCGGCGGCGGGAACCCCGTTGACGACGAGACCGCCCGTGATCAGCCCGGCGGCGCCCATTCGAGGGCGGCGAACCCGCCGAGGCCCGTGGCGTCGAGCAGTGCCTCGGCCTCGCCGACCCGGCTGCGCATCTTGATCGCCTCCAGGGTGGGCATCGACGCCGCGTCGTGCCACGCCTGGCGTCCCGTTTCCACCAGTTCGTCGATGCCCCACCGCGACAGGAAGTCGGCCTGGGTACGCACGGCGCCCGGGGTTGGCACTTGGTCGATCATCACGTCGCAGGTGATGTCCATCGAACCCGGCGCCTCGAGGTAGTGGCCGGCGCGCTGGTGGCCTCGATAGGTTCGGAGCCACTCCCGCCAGTCGAGGTCGCACACCGCCGCGGTCGTGGGACGGGCGTAGTCGAAGACGTGGGACGAGCCCGATCGCAGCCGGGCGAGCACTTCGGCAACGAGGAGCGCCGCCTGGCGCTGCAGCGGGGCTCGCGCCCCGTGGGGGGCGCACGCCGGCAGCACGTCGGGCACGGGTTCGAACGGTGCCGACAGCACCTCGACCAGTGTTCGGTTCGCAGCCTCTGTCACGAAGGCTTCACGCCAGGCACCGTCGAACACGGCCAGCGCGAACGGAACGTTGTCGAGCATCTCGTTGGCGATCACGACACCGTCCAACTTGTCGCCAGCTTCGTCCAAGGTGGCGACGGACTCGACCCAGCCGGGATGCATCGCCCGCTGAGTCGCCGAGATCTCGACAGCGGCGTAGCGCATCACCGCAAGGCACGCAGGGGCTGCGGCACGCACCGAGCGCGCCAGTGTTCCGGGGCCGGCTCCCAGGTCAACCACCACGAACGGATCGGGATGCCCGAGCCGCTCCCATTCGGCGTCGAGCATCCTGCTGATCACGGCGCCGAACAGCGGCCCGACCTCAGGTGAAGTGAGGAAGTCGCGGCGCCGGCCGGCCCCACGGCCGGAGTCAACGCGGGTGTAGAAGCCGTGCTCGCCGTAGAGGGCGACGTGCATGTACTGCTCGAACGGGATGGCGCCGTCCGGCGAGTCGGCGATCGCCGACCGGATCTCGTCAGCGGCCGAGCGCACCGGAGAGGTCGGCGATGTCACCGAAACGCACCACCAGCGACGGCAACACACCGAGCGCCAGGGTGCCGGCAGCGGTGATCGCCAGTGCGGCCTGCACCGGGGCCGGCGTGACGACCGGCGTGATGTCGCCGTCAGGCACGTCGGCCATCCACATCACCCGCATCACCTTCATGTAGTAGGCGGTGGCGATGACGGTGTTGACGGCACCGACCACGGCGAGCGCGTAGCCGGCGTTGGTGTCGGCCTCCAGCACGGCACGGAAGGCGCCGAACTTGGCGAACCACCCCCCGAGCGGCGGGACGCCGGCCAACGACGCCAGGAAGATCGTCATCAAGACCGTCAGGCCGGGGGCGTAGACGAACAACCCGCCGAACGAGCTGATGCTCCCGCTAGGTGTCTTGCGGGCGGCAGCGATGACGACGGCGAAAGCACCGAGGTTCGTGAACGCGTAGATCAGCAGGTACACAACGACGGCCTTGAGCGCCGGCTCGGCTGCGTCGCCGCTACCTGCGACAGCGAGCGGCATCAGGATGAACCCACCCTGGCTCACGCTGGAGTAGGCGAGCATTCGGACCATGTTCGTCTGGCGGAGGGCGATCAAGTTGCCGATCGTCATCGTGAGCGCGGACAGCACCCACAGCAGCGGCTGGTACACCTCGTCGGCGGCAGGGAAGGCGATGAACACGAGCGACGAGATCGCCACGAACCCGGCCGCCTTCGACGCCACCGACAAGAACGCCGTCACGGGTGTCGGCGCCCCCTCGTAGGTGTCGGGCGCCCAGGTGTGGAACGGCACGGCCGAGATCTTGAAGGCAAAGCCGATGATCACGAACGTCACCCCGAGCACCTGGATGGCGATCAGGTCACCTTCGCCGAGTGAGCGAGCGATGTCGACCAGCTTCGTGGAGCCCGTCGTGCCGAAGATCAGGCTCATGCCGTAGAGCATCACCCCAGACGCGAACACGCCGAGCAGGTAGTACTTGACGCCGGCCTCGTTGCTCCTGCCGTCGCGCTTGCGCCAGGCGGCGAGCATGTAGGCGGGGACCGACAGCAGTTCCAGAGCGACGAACATGCTCACCAGATCGCGGCTCGACGTCATCATCACCATGCCGAGAACGCTGGCCAGCATCAAGACGTAGAACTCGCCCTGGTAGTAGCCGCCCTCCTCCAGCTGGGTCTGGCTCATCAGCACGACGACGTAGCCGACGAGCAGGAACAGCGCCTTGAGCACGAGTGCGTAGTTGTCGATCACGTACCGCTCGTCGAACATCGAGCGCACGTCGTCACCGGTGACGGCAAGCGTCACGGTCGGAACGAACGCTGCCAGCAGCACGATGCCGGTGAGCGTGGCCATCGCCCACTTCCGGCTCTCGTCGATCCACAGATCGATGAACAACACCAAGTTGATGCCGACGATGAGCACCAGCTCCGGGGCGATCGCGTGCCAATCGATGGTCGGCGCCTGCCACTCGCCTGACTGGGCGATCAACGACGTGATTAGGCCCGTCACGGCTGGAGGTGCTCTCCGAGGCGCGCCACCAGGTCACTGACCGCAGGATCGGTGATGTCGAACAGCAGCTTGGGGTAGATGCCGAGCGCCACGATGGCGACCAGGATCGGCGTCCAAGCGATCCACTCGATGCGGTTGACGTCGTGCAGTTCCACATGGTGGTCGTCGTCGTCGTGCTCTTGGTTGACAGCGGCGCTGACGCTGTGGACCGGCTGGGCGAACTCGGCCTTCGGCTCTCCGAACGCCGTGCGCTGGTAGAGCCACAGCAGGTAGCCGGCGGCAAAGACGGTGCCAACGGCGGCGATGACCATCAACACCCGGTACAGCTCCTCGGAGAGCCCGAAGCCTGGCTGGTAGGCCGACAGGATCGCCGGGAACTCTCCCCAGAACCCGGCCAAACCTGGGAGACCGAGGCTGGCCATCGCACAGAAGCCGAGGATCCACCCCAACCGCGGCATCGACACCAGCAGCCCGCCCAGCCGCGAGATCTCGAGCGTGTGGTAGCGATGCTTCACGGAGCCGGCGACGAAGAACAACATGCCGGTGATCAAGCCGTGGGCGACCATGCCGAAGATCGCGGCGTTGATCCCGAACTCGGTGAGCGTGGAGATGCCGAGCATGGTGAAGCCCATGTGCGCAACCGACGAGAAGGCGATCAGGCGCTTCATGTCCGTCTGCGCCAGGCAGCCGAGGGCGCCGTAGATGATGCCGATGACGGCCAGGATCCCGATCACCGGCGCCCACTCCCTTGCGCCGTTCGGCAGGAACGGGATGGCGATGCGCACGAACCCGTACGTGCCGAGCTTCAGCATGATGGCGGCCAGGATCACTGAGCCTTGGGTTGGTGCCTCGGTGTGGGCGTCGGGCAGCCACGTGTGGAACGGGAACATCGGCACCTTCACGGCGAACCCGACGAAGAAGCCGGCGAAGATCCACACCTGCACGTCGCGGTCGAGCGTGCCGGCGACATCGAGGAAATGCAGGAACCCGAAGCTCTCACCGCCCGTCTGGAAGAACAACGCAAGGATCGAGACCAGCATGAGCGCAGAGCCGAACATCGTGTAGAGGAAGAACTTGAGCGAGGCGTACTGGCGCTGGGCACCGCCCCACACGCCGATCATGAAGTACATCGGCAGCAGCACGACCTCGAAGAACACGAAGAACAGCACCAGGTCCTGGGCCACGAACGTGCCTGCCAGGCCGACCTGCAGCACCAGCATCAAGATGCCGAACGCCTTCGGGTTGCCGGCCTCGGGCATGTTGTCCCACGTGTAGATGGCGACGAGGAACGTGATGACCATGGACAACAGGTACAGCGGCATGCTGATGCCGTCGAGCCCGAGCGCGTAGTTGGAGCGGATGACCTCGATCCACTCCTCGTTCACGTAGAACTGCATGGCGTTCGCCCGGTCGAAGTCGAACTGCGTCGCGGTGTAGATACCGACAGCCAGCGTGGCGCCCGAGGCGACGATGGTGACCAGCTTGTGCAGCTGCTCCTCGGCCCGTGGGATCACCATCATCACCAGTACGCCGACGAGCGGCAGGAACGTACCGACGCTGAGGAGCCAGTTCTGATCGGTGATGGTTTCCATGGTCTGGGTTCCTGGTTGTTAGACGTTGACGATGACGAGAACGATTGCGAACACGGCGGCGGCGCCGAAGAGCAGGGCACCGTATTGGTTCACCTTGCCTGATTGCACGGGCTGCAGCGCATGCCCGGTTCCGCCGGCGGCGGCGCCCGAAGCGTTGACGGCGCCGTCGACGACGCGTTGGTCGATGTTGCGGTACACCCAACCGCCCGTCTTCCGTCCGCCGATTCCCAAGCCGTTGACGACGCCGTCGATCACGTTCTGGTTGACCCAGTTGGCACCCCTGGCGATCGGATGGGCAATGGATCGGATGATGCGCTGCTCGTAGAGGTGGTCGAGGTAGTACTTGTTCCACAGGAAGTTGTAGCCCCAGCGCGCTGGGGCGAGGCGCTGGGTCAGCCCGACGAGCGACCGGCTGCGCTTGGAGTACAGGGCCACGCACACGAACCAACTGCCGACCAACCCGATGCCGACGACGATCAGCGACAGCGCCGCCTTGCTCCACTCGAACTCGGCGTGGCTCACGGCCGGGAAGAAGCAGATCCCACCCTCCTCAGGCGCCGTGTACCCACAACCAGACGCATGCTCTTCTTCGCCTCCCTCCTCCTGCACGGGCGCCGGGGACGAGACGGAATGACTGGACGCGTCGTTCAGAATTGAAGACCCGGATCGGACCGAGGCGGCTCCAGCCGCTTCGAGGTCCGAAGCACGAGGAGCGGCTCCAGCGGCTTCGAGGTCCGAAGCCTCAGCGATGGGCTCGACGTACTCCTTGAACTGCTCCCAGTCCTCGCCGAAGGCGACGGCGTTCGTGAAGCCTGCCGTCAGGGCGAAGAACGCCAGGATGCACACCGGGATCAGGATCAGCTTCGGCGATTCGTGCGGACCGTGATGCTCGGCGTCTCCGTGGTCGGCATGCGCCAGTCCTGCCGTCGCCAACTCCCCATGCAACGCCGGATCGGCCGGATCGTCTTCCTCGGACGACAGCCCGCCAACGCCTCGATCTTCCAGCGGTGAAACGCCGACCTGGCCTGCAGAGGCCCTCCCCTCCTCGAGGGCAGGATCGGCCGCCCCACCAGGCGATGGCACATGACCGGAGGCGTCGTTCTGAGGTGAAGCCCCGGCCCGGCCCGAGGCGGCTCCAGCCGCTTCGAGGGCCGAAGCATGAGCGGCTGCGCCGCGAGGCTCGCCGAAGAACGTGAGGTATGTGGCCCTCGTCATGTATCCGGCCGTGAGGAATGCCCCGAACAGGGCGATGTACATGAACACCTCGTAGCCGTTGTGACCGACGTTGTCGATGATCTCGTCCTTGGAGAAGAAGCCCGACAGCGGAAACACGCCGGCGAGGGCAAGTGTGGCGACGATCCAGGCTCCCGCCGTGATCGGCATCTTCTTGGCCAGGCCGCCCATGTCCCGTTTCATGTCGAAGCTGTGGTGCGAGCCTGAGTGACTCACCGAGCCGGCGCACAGGAACAGGCAGCACTTGAAGAATGCGTGGGTGAAGATGTGGAAGACGGCCGGCAGCCAGGCGCCGGCGCCGAGGCCGAGCATCATGTAGCCGAGCTGGCTGACCGTGGAGTAGGCCAGCACCTTCTTGATGTCGTCCTGCACGAACGCCAGCAGCGCCGAGATGACGATGGTGATGCCGGCGATGACGACGATGAAGTTGACGCTGACATCCGGGATGGAGAAGGCCTCCCAGAACACCGGGTACAGGCGCGCCACCAAGAAGACGCCGGCGACGACCATCGTCGAGCTGTGCAGAAGCGACGACACGGGTGTCGGCCCGGCCATCGCGTCGGGCAGCCAGGTGTGCAGCGGGAACTGACCGCTCTTGCCGATGCAGGCGATGAACAGTGCCACCGCGCCCCACAGCAGCACGGTCTCGCTGGCCTCACCCGACAACGCCCACGCCGACAGACCCTGGATGCTGAAACCGCTGGTGCCGAGGTTCTCCTGGGTCCAGTCGTTGGCCCCGAAGAACAGCACCGACGTACCGACCAGCAGTCCGATGTCGCCGACGCGCACGGTGAGGAAGGCCTTGAGGGCAGCGGTGCTGTTGGCCTCGTCCTCCCACCAGTGCCCGATCAGCAAGAACGAGCACAGACCCATGATCTCCCATCCCAGGATGACCTGGATCATGTTCTCGCCCAGCACCATGACGAGCATCCCTGCCGAGAACAGCGTGATGGCTGCGAAGAAGTGCGTGTAACGGCGGTCGCCACGCACGTACTCCAGCGAGTAGATCTGCACCAGCAGCGAGATGAAGGCGACGAGGAACAGCATCATCACCGCCAGACCGTCGATGTGCTGGCCGTAACCGAACGAGGCGCCGCCACTCTCCCACCAGGTCCACGAGCGGATCACCGGTTGGACGTAGGCGGCGCCCTCCTCTTGGGCAGCAGTCAAGCTGCGGCCGAACCCGGCGATCAACCCGAGAGTTCCTGCCTCACTGTGCCCACCGGCGTCGTCGACGCGCTGAATCCACTGGTAGGCGGCGCCCACGGAGAGCACGAGCGAGGCCGCCATCGAGGCCACCCCCAGCTCGCTGCCCTGCATCGGCAGTCGCTTGCCGATCAGGATGATCAGCGCAAAGGCGACGCCAGGGATGATCGGGATCAGCCAGGCATTGTCGAGAAACCATCCAGTAGCTCCGAGCATCAGCCCTTCATCTCCGACAGGTCGTCGAGGGCGATGGAACGACGATTGCGGTACACGAGCATCACCATGGCGAGACCGACTCCGACCTCGGCGGCAGCGACGGCGATGATGTAGAGGGCGAACACATGACCGTCGATGTTGCCGTTGATCAGTGAGAAGCCGAGCAGGTTCAGGTTCACGGAGTTGAGGATCAGCTCGACAGACATCAACACCAGCACGGCGTTGCGCCGGGCGATCACCCCGTACACGCCGATGCAGAACAGCACCGCAGCGAGCAGAAAGAAGTTCACCGCGAACATCGTCAGTCCTTCCTCGCCAGGACGATGGCGCCGATGGCGGCGGCGAGCAGGACGAACGTGATGGCGAGGAACGGGGCCAGATACGGCGACAGGATCTGGTCGCTGATCGCCTGCGTCGATGCGCCGCCTGGCGCCTCTTCGATGGTCTGGTCGCCGAACAGGTCGATGATCGCCCAGCCCATGACGCCGAGTAGCAACAGCGCGACGGGGATGCCGAGCGCCCAGCCAGGGTTGTTCAGGTTGCCTTCGGCTCCGATCTGCGCCCTGGTGAGCATGATGCCGAACAGGAACAGCACCATCACGGCGCCGACGTACACGAGCACCTGGGAGACGGCGACGAACTCGGCTGCGGCCAACAGGTACTGAGCAGCCATGCCCGACAGCACGATGACCAGCCACAGGGCAGCGTGCACGACGTTCTTTGTCGTCACGACGAACAGCGCAGCGCCGATCATCACGACGGCGAGCACGCCGAAGGCCACATTCAGGGCGACGTTCACCTCGCTCGCGGCGAGCAGCACCGGCACCATCACTTCCCCTTCTGGGCGCCGGCTTCGAGCTCGGGAGCTTCGGGGACGGTGAGCATCCACTCACCCAACTTCGTCTTGTCGTGCAGCAGATCAGCGATGTGCGACTCCGAGTACTCGTACTCGGGGCTCCAGAACAGCGCATCGAAGGGGCACACGTCGACGCAGATCCCGCAATACATGCACAGCGCGTAGTCGATGTCGAAGCGATCGATGGCGTTGACCGAACGGGGCTTGCCCCCGGCGCGCCGCGGCGGTGCCAGCTCCTTGTGACCTTCGATGTAGATGCACCAGTCGGGGCACGAGCGGGCACACAGCATGCAAGCCGTGCAGTTGCCCTCGTGGAGGGCGATCACACCGCGCGCCCGGATCGGCGGCGTCTCCTTGGCGTGCGGGTACTGCACGGTGTCGGCACCCTTGGTGATGGTGCGCATCATCGTGTTGAACGTGACGCCGAGACCCTTGAGCAGGCCGGGCACCTTGGGCTTCATCGGCATCAGACGGCCACCTTCAAGATTGCCGTCACGGCGATGTTGGCCAGCGACAGCGGGATCAAGAACTTCCAGGCGAACGTCTGCAGTTGATCCTCGCGAAGGCGCGGGTAGCTGAAACGCACCCACATGATGATGAACGCCAGCAGCATCATCTTCGTGAACAGGATCAGCGGCCCGGCGACGTTCATCCAGTTGCTGACATCGTCGATGCCGTCCCAGCCGAACCAGGCGAACGGGATGCCCCAGCCGCCGAGGAACAGCACGGAGGCGATCAGCGAGAACACGCCCGCCGTAGCGAACTCGGCGATGAAGAACGTGAGGAAACGGAACCCCGAGTACTCCGTCATGTAGCCAGATACGAGCTCGGACTCGGCGACCGGCATGTCGAAGGGCACCTGCGTGAGCTCGGCCTGCACGGAGATCATGAACACCACGAAACCGATGAACTGGGTGATGACGAACGGGTTGCCGAGCCCATCCCAGCCGAACATCGAGCCCTCGTTCTGGGCGACGACGATGCCCTGCATGTTCATCGTGCCGGCCTGGATGACGACGCCGACCACGGCGAGCACCAGCGGCAGCTCGTAGGCGATGAGCTGGCCGGCGGCGCGAAGGCCGCCGAGCAGCGAGTACTTGTTGGCGCTCGACCAACCGGCGATGAGGATGCCGATCACGCTGATGGACGACACGGCGAGGGCGTAGAACACGCCGGCCGAGAAGTTCGTGAACACGGCGTCGGGACCGAACGGGATCGCCGCCACCAGCAGGAACGTCGAGCCCAGCACGATCAGCGGGGCGATCTTGAAGATCGGCTTGTCGGCGCCGTCGGGGACCAGGTCCTCCTTCTGCAGCCACTTGCCGACTTCGGCGAACAGCTGCATCGAGCCGTAGGGGCCAGCTTCCATCGGCCCCAGCCGGCTCTGCATGAAGGACATCATCTTGAACAGGAAGACGTAGACGATGGTGCCCGCCGGAAGGAGCACGGCCACGATCCCGCCGAGCACGCGCAGCAACGACTGTCCCCAATACGGAACCTCGACCGCCAGCACACTCACCTGTCGATGTCCCCGAGGATGAAGTAGAGCGAGGCGAGGACGGTGATGATGTCGGGGACGTAGAG
>JACDHN010000311.1 GCA_013821025.1 Acidimicrobiia bacterium
GACGGCCGGATCACTCGTCGTCGATCAGGGCCAAACGGGTCGCGAGGCGTTCGTACTGCTCGACGGCACGGTGACGGTGAAGCGCAACGGTCGCAAGGTGACGACGCTCGGACCTGGCGACGTGCTAGGTGAGATGTCATTGCTCGACCACGGTCCGCGCACCGCCACGGTCGTGTGCGACACCGACTGCACCATGCTGGTGCTCGAACAGCGCCACTTCATCGGCGTGCTCGACGACCTTCCCGGGCTGGGCGTGAAGCTGCTGGCCACGATGGCCGGGCGCATCCGCGACCTCGATCGCAAGTACTACGGCTGAGCGCAGCCCGCTCGCCCCAGCGTGGGCGCCATCTCCTGTCCCAAACGCTAATCGTCCGGGCGTTGGTCCACCGGCGCGGCATACAGCGCCACGCTGAAGCGTGCCTCGAGGATCCACAGCTCGATCAGCCTGTCGAGATCGTCGGCGATCGACTCGTCCACCTCCACCAGTTCCTCGGACACGATCCAGCTGACGAGACGCAACGTCGGCATGACGTCCTGACCCCTCGTCAGACGGGCAGGGTCCGCCGGGAACTCGCCGTCAGCATGACGCGCCCGCCCACGCTCGGAGAGCGAGAGTCCGCTGCGCCGCAACGACCCGCCCAGCAACGCTTCCAAGGTCTCCATCTCGCCTCGTTCCGCGGGCTCGAGCCCGTCTACAGCGGCGAGCACGACACCATCCGTGCGTTGGGCAGCCCCACGACCCGCACGGGTCCAGATCCGGGTGGTGACCGTGCGATCGTCAGGCTCGAACTCTCGCGACCGGCCGTACTGCTCGACCTCTATCGCAGACTCGACCACGAATTCGACGCCCCGGTCCTGCAGACCAGCCAACACCAACGGCCCGAACGGGTCGGAGAATAGCTGCGTGCTGGCGTCGAACAGCACGGTTCCGCGTTGCTCGGTCGCATCCAGCTGCTGGAGTAGCGCCCTCGCCGAAGTTCCTGCCTGGCGGTCGGCTGTGGGTCCGGTCCTGCTGGCGTGGATCGGGAGGTTGGCGACGGCCAGCCCGACCACCAGCAGCGTCGCCGCCACCGCTAGCCGGCGCCGGATCGCTGGGCGGTCACCCCACTTCTCCATCAGTTCCGCGGCCACCCCAGTGACCAGCGTCGCCGCCACCATCGCCGCCAGCGGCCACAGATAGCGCCACTGGTGCGGCAGCAGACCGAGCGGGCTCGGCGTCAAGGCGAGCGACACGATCGAGGCGGCCAGCGCGGCGACGGCGACGCCGGCCATCGACGCCAGCCACGCGCGCTGGCGCCGGCGCGCTCGCCAGGCCACTGCGCCAAGTGCTCCAAACACCACACTGAGCGACAGCACGGCGACGAGGGTCCCCGGCAACGCCGGTGGACCCAATCCGTACGACGATCGCGACCACCAAGGTGGGAGCGCCACCACCGACGACACCACGCGCAGCGAGACCGACAGCCCGTTGCCGGGGTCCTGGCCGTTGGCAGCGTTCAGCAGTGCGGAGAGGTTCCCCGGTCCAGGGCCGAAGAACTGCTGGTACAGCGGCTGCGCCCACAGCAACACGATCGTGACCAGGCTCACAGCGACAGGCAGGGCAACCAGTGGTCGATCACCGTCCTGCCTGCGCAACCCCAAGAGCGCACTCACCACCGCCCACGCCGCGACGAGCGCTACGACGTAGAGGTAGCTGAGATGGGTCTGCACCAGAACGCTGGCCAGCCCGACCACGAACGGGGCGAACCACAGCCCGCCGGCCGCCAGTCCCCATGCGGTGACGAGGAACGCCATCGCCGGCAGCACCAGCGCGTTCGGTTGCCAAATGTCGAACAACAGCTCGCTGCCCATCGTCCACGCCAACCCGGCACAGACAAGGGCGATCATCAGCTGACCCGTCGTTCCGGCAATGCGGCGAGCGGCGGCCACGGCCAGCAGCACCGCCGCCAAGTTGATGATCGTCACCCCTATGGCGACACCGACCCACGGTCCGAACAGCTTCACGGGCACTGCTACGAGATCGAAGTAGATCGGACCTGGGTTGTGCACGGCTCGCCCGGCCGCCAACGATGACGACGACCACGAACCGAGCTGCGGGTTGTGTTCGGTGCCGACATCGACGACGCGTATCAGCAGCAGCGCGTTGTCTCCGAGCGGGCGCCAGCCGCTGGCGATCGCTCGGATCGCCGGGACGACGATCGAGACGGCGAGCACTGCCAGGCCGCCCCACGCCAGCCGTTGATGCGTTCTGTCCTCAGAGATCGGGCTGATCCGGTCGATTCTTGATGACAGAATGGTGCGTCGTGGGTCAGTCTGATCCGTGGACGTGATTACAGGCCTTCTCCTCGCCCGCCTTCACCTGCCCGGCCCCGATGCCGTCGAGTGCGGAGAACGGCCCGCACTTATGCGGCACGATCCACACATGGATCATCGGGTTCTCGGACAACTTGTAGCCGGTCGCGCACTTGCCGTCGGCGTCGGTGAGAGCCACGACGACCGACTCAACCGGTGCCCCCTCCGGGGCCTTCGCCGGATCGGACGAGAAGCACAGGTTGTTGTGGATGTGCCACTGGGTCAGCGCACCGCCGATGTCGGGCACGTCGTCGAGCGTCTTGCCACTCGACAGCATGAACATCGCCGCCACCAGTTTGGGCTTGCCGGTGGCCGGATCGGCCTGGTACACGAGACTCTCCGGGTAGTCGGGGTTGAGCTCGTGCTTGTCGTTGATGTACGACCAGTTGACGTAGTGCTCGTCGCCGGTGGCGGCGTCGCCGATGCTGCGGTACCCGTTGTTGTACGCCGCCTGGGTGTCGGCGAACTTCGGCAACCGGAGCAGCGTGATGGCGATCAGGTTCTCGGCCCGGGCCTGCTGCTCGGGCGTCACGCCCTTGACACCCGAGAGATCGATCGGTTTGGTCGGGTCGTACGGCTTCGGCGCGATCGCGGCGCTCTCGCCGTGATCGTCGCCGTGGCCACCGTCGGCACTGTGGCTTTGGTCGCATTGGTCGGTGCGCTCAACATCACCCGC
This sequence comes from Acidimicrobiia bacterium, assembly GCA_013821025.1. Lineage (GTDB taxonomy): Bacteria > Actinomycetota > Acidimicrobiia > Acidimicrobiales > Ilumatobacteraceae > JACDHN01. The sequence goes on from JACDHN010000311.1 coordinate 3,029, forward strand.
CTGACCGGCGCCGTGGCCTTCGAGGGCAGCGAATGGGCCGCACTCGTGCGGGGCGATCCACACGTGCACCATCGGCCGGTCTCCACCAGTGAGCACCGAGCCCGGCGGGCAGTCCTCCTGGCGGTCGGCCGTGCCGACGACCTTCGGGCCGTCCTCGCCGCCGGCCCAGCACAGGTTCTGGTGCACGTGCCAGGTCATCAGCTTGCCGCCGACCTTCGCCAAGTCGGGGTCGTCGGCGCTGGTGAACTCCGGTTCGGCGATGTACATCGCCGACACCAGCGTGCGCTTGTCGCCGTCGACTTGATACACGAGTGACTCGGCCTTCTTCGGGTCGAGGAACGTGTCGTCGCCGAGGAAGCCGTAGTTGACGTAATGCTCGACACCCGTGGCCGCGTCGCCGATGCTGCGATAGCCGGCGACCTCGGCATCAGCTGGGTCGGCGTACATCGGGAGGTCTTTCTGGGTGATCTCGATCAGGTCCTTGGCGCGTCGCTCCTGCTTGGCCGTGACGCCTTTCACGCCGGAGATGTCGATGCCCTTGGCCGGATCGTAGGGACGCGGCCAGGCGGCGGCGGTCTCGACAGCTCCGTGCTCCTCACCAGCCGCATGCTCCTCCCCAGCCGCACGCTCCTCACC
>JACDHN010000312.1 GCA_013821025.1 Acidimicrobiia bacterium
CAACGTTCCCGCCGCCTGACGCTTCCCGTCCGACGCCGCCAGGAGTCATCGGGCAGTTCGGTACCTGAGGTGCGAGGCTTGGACGAATGACCGCCCTACTCGAACGCCTCGACCGCTGGCAGCAGCATCACCGAGTGCTGCGGTTCCCGTTCGCCGTGTTCACGCGGTTCAAAGAGCACAACGGGCCCCGTCTTGCTGCCAACGTCTCCTACTTCGCCTTCTTCAGCCTCTTCCCGCTGATGCTGGCGCTCGTCACGATCCTCGGCTTGGTGCTCGAGGACCGGCCCGATCTGCGCCAGGACGTAGTCGACTCCGCGCTGGCAAACGTGCCCGTCGTCGGCGCTCAGATCGGCGAGTCGACCACACCTCTCTCGGGCAACGTCGTCGTCCTCGTACTCGGTCTGGCCGCCGCAATCTGGGGCGGATTGAAGATGATCGACGCCTTGGGATTCGCCATGAACGAGCTGTGGGACGTTCCACCGTCGGATAGGCCGAGCAGTCTGCTGGCCCGCCTCGAGGGCGTGGTGGTGCTCGCCGTGTTCGGCGGTGGCCTCGTAGCCTCCACGGTGCTCGCTGGCCTCCCGGCTGCGATCGACCTGGGGATCGCCGGACCATTCGTCGGGTTGTTGGCCAGCGGAGCGGCCAACGTGGCGGTGATCCTCGCCGCCCAGAAGGTGCTCGTGGCGAGACCACTCACGTTCGGCGACATCTGGCGTGGCGCCGTCATCGCCGGGGTGCTGATCTTGGTGTTCCAGCAGATCGGTGTAGCGCTGGCGCAGCGCCTCGGCGGTTCATCGGACACCTACGAGGCGTTTGCCGGCATCATCGGGCTGCTGGCGTTCTTCCACCTCGTGTTCCGGGTGCTGTTGATGTCGCTCGAGATCAACGTGGTGCGAAGTATGCACCTGGTGCCGCGCAGCCTGAACCCGAATGGTGTCGAGCTCACCGACGGCGACAGGCGGGCGCTGCTGCTCGACGTGCAACGCGTCCAGCGCGATCAGCGCGTCGGCTACGCGATCGCACTCGGCGACCTCGTCACCGGAACTGACGGACGACGCGGCGGCCGACCGACCGACTAACGCGCGTGACCGCTTCGGCCCCGGGATGTGAACGGCTCGCGGTCAGGCGGCGAGGGAAGCGCCAGCGACGAGCCGCAGTCGAGCGAGCGCAGCGAGCGAGACCAGCATCACGGTTACGGCCTATTCCTCGCCGGACGGTTCGGCGACGTTCAAGTGCTTGTCGAGGCCGGTGATGTTGAGCAGGCGCGTCAGCGCCGGGCTCGGCGAGGCGATCAGCAGTGCTCCGCCCTGCTCGCTAAAGCGCTGATGGAACTCGACGAGCGCCTGCAGTGCCGACGAGTCGACGAATGTGACCCCGGCCATATCGAGCACGACGGATCCACCATCACTGGCGGCGCGCTGCTCGAGCACCGACGTCAGGGTCGGTACGGAGAAGGCATCCAGTTCCCCTGAGACCCTCAGCGTGCCATCGTCGTCCTCGACAATGGCGATAGCGGCTTCCTCGGCGTTCATCCCGGTGCACAGTATCCGCGCCGTGACGTGCCTCGCACCAAACGAAGGCCGTCGGCTCCGAGCTACTTCCGCTTGCGCTGAACCGGCTCCGCTGGCTCGTCCTTCAGCACACCCTTGGCCAAGGCGTTGTCGAGGTAGTCCTCGGCGACATCGGACGACACCTTGAGCGCAGGCGCGATCTCCGAGATCAGGTTCACGCGAGCCCGCTCGTACATCGTGCGCTCGGCCGCCGACAGCGAGGCGTCGCGGTTGCGCGCAGCCAAATTCCGGACCACTTCAGCTACCTGGTAGACGTCGCCGCTCTTCAGCTTCTCCTGGTGGTTCTTGAAGCGCCGGCTCCAGTTGGATGGCACACGGGGGTCTGGCTTGGCCAGCACCGACACCAGGTCTTCCAGTTCGTCTGCCGACACGGGCGGTCGCACACCGACCTGCTCGGTGTTGTCGATCGGAACGTTCAGGATCATCTCGTTGATCACTGTCTCGAGGATCAGGTACTCCCGCTTCTCCCCGAACGCTTCCATCTTCTTGATCCCCTTCACGATGCATGCACCGTGCTGGGGGTAAATGACCGTCTCGCCCTTCTTGAACCTCACGCTCAACCCTTCGCAGCTGTCAAAGCGACCGGTGTTCCAGGCTACGGCGCTGCCGCTCGAATGCATCAGCGCTGAGCGGCGAACGCGACGATCTCGACTTGATCTCCGACAAGCAACCACTTCCAGGACCCCGTCGGACTAGTTTCGCAAATCGTGGAGGAACCGATGGCCGAGCCCGAGTTCGCTGAGGCGCCAGAACGTCAGGATCCCCCGTTCGTCGCCACCGAGCGGGCGATGCTCGACGCATGGCTCGATTTCCATCGCGCAACGCTCCTGAGCAAGTGCGATGGTCTCGACGATGCCGACCTACGCCGCCGCTCGGCGCCTCCTTCTTCGCTGTCATTACTCGGTCTCGTGCGGCACATGACGGAGGTCGAGCGGAACTGGTTCCGCCGCTGCCTGCTGGACGAGGACGCGCTACCGCTCTACTACTCCGACGACAACGAGGACGGTGACTTCGATGACGTCGACGACGCCGACGTGTCCGCCGACTTCAGCACGTTCCGGGCGGAGGTCGAAACGTGCCGCGAGATCGCCGCCCGCCATGTCGACCTCGACGCGATCGGTAAACGCAAACGCCGCGAGGTGCACGACGTGTCGTTGCGGTGGATCTACGTGCACATGATCGAGGAATACGCCCGTCACAACGGCCATGCCGACTTGCTGCGGGAACGGCTCGACGGCGTCACCGGGGAGTGACCCGACTTCGCTTCCAACGGCCTGGCGCCTCCGGCAGGATTCGAACCTGCGCGCTGCGGATTAGAAGGCCGCTGCTCTATCCCCTGAGCTACGGAGGCTGAGAGCACAGCCTACGGTCCCCGTACGCGCCGCTTCTGGCAGTTCGACTCGGAGTCAGGGCTGGCACAGTGGACGGCGTGGTGATCGACGAGCGCAGTTTCGGCCGCCGGCTTGCCGAGCCGGGCGTCATCGAGCGGTGCGAGCTGGGCAGCCCGTTCGGGTTCATGGCGTACCACGGCGGAGAGCTCGAGCAGATGACCGACGTCATCGCCGCCGCAGCAGCGCACCGGTCGGGCGGCTCGCTGTACGCCGTGATCCATCCGGGTCCAGACCCGGCCCACTTCCCGTCTACGCACGTCCGTCCCGCCGAGTCACCGGCGCTCGCCGCGTTCCTCGATCACGTCGATGTCGTCATCACGGTGCATGGCTACGGGCGGTGGGGCATGTTCACGTCGTTGCTGTTGGGTGGGCGCAACCGCCAGCTGGCAGCGCACATCGCCGCCGAGCTGGCGCCGTCGCTGCCCGACTACGACCTCGTCACCGACCTGGACCGGATCCCCCTCGGGCTGCGGGGACTGCATGCCGACAACCCGGTCAACGCACCTCGCCAATCAGGAGTGCAACTGGAGCTGCCGCCACGGGTGCGCGGGCTCGGACCGAAGTGGGCCGATTGGGACGATGCCGGGTTCGTGCCCCCGATGGAGGCGCTCGTAGAAGGGCTTGCTGCTATCGCTCGGCGATGGCTCGTGGCGTGACCGGTGACGTTCGCGTCACGAGGCGGTGACGGAGTGC
>JACDHN010000313.1 GCA_013821025.1 Acidimicrobiia bacterium
GTTCGCCGGCAACTTGATGGTGCCGCTGCAGCACCGCTACGGGGCACTGGCCGTGATCTGGCGCGCCCAGCTGGTCGGCATGGTGCTGACTGCACCGTATGGCATCGTGGGCGTCACTGAGTCCACGCTCGCATGGCGGCCAGTAGGTGCGGTGTTCCTGCTCGGAACGCTCGGCACCGGTGTGGCGTTCGTGCTGGCTGGCACGCTGTTCGGACGAGTCGGCGCGTCGCGAGGCTCGATCATCGCCTATCTCATCCCTGTTGTGGCGCTGGCGCTCGGCGTGGTCTTGCGCGATGAGCACGTGGAGGCGATCGCCGTGGCCGGGCTCAGCCTCGCCATCGTTGGTGCGTGGCTGACGAGCAGAGCCGGCCGCTGACCGCCTGATCACTCTGTGAAATCGCCTCCAGCGCTTCCAGTGCGGTGGGCGACGGATTCGACAACAGTGCAGTTCAGGACGTAGCGCCCGCCGATAGCGTTGATGCTCGTGTCGGAAGCCGCGTCGGTGCAACCTGCAGCGATGCAGACCGCTGCCGAGCCGCCACGCCGCCACCCATGGTGGGGACCGGTCCTGATCGCCGCCTTCGTCGGGCTGGTCGTGTGCACGAACATCGCCAACGTCGTGTGGGCGCGGTGGATCGACCAGGATCCCGAAGCGGTGATGGCACTGTCGTCGCGCAACCGCTACTTGGTTCTGGCCATCGGGTCGGGCATCTCCCCTGGCGCGTACGTGGCCATCGCCACCGCACGCCTCGGCCTGGCGTTCGCCGTATGCCACATGATCGGTCGCGCCTACCGCGACGACGCCTATCGCTGGTTCATCAAGTACCTGGGGATGAACACCAAGGGCATCCGGTCCTTGGAACAGGGGTTCTCCAAGGCCCAGTGGGTAGTGGTGCCGTTCTTCGTGGGATCCAACATCGTCGCCGTCATCACGGGCGTCGAGCGAACCCCGCCCGCTCGGTTGATCGGCCTGATCGCCGTCGGCCTCGCCGGCCGGTTGGCCCTGGTCTGGTGGCTGGCCAAGGTTTTCGAGGATCCTCTCACCGACTTCCTGGCGTTCGTCGCTCGCTACCAGTGGTGGGTGATCGTCGGCTCGATCGTGCTGGTCGTGATCGTCAATTCCCGCAACGTGCGGCGTGGCTCGGGCACCTGAGCTCTTCTCGTGGGGCTCCACGCGGCATGGCCCCGTGTGAGCTGCTAGAAGAGGGTCATGGCTGAGATCACACTTCGTGGCAACCCCGTCCACACCTCTGGCGAGCTGCCCGGCGTCGGCACCGACGCCCCCACGTTCACGCTCACAGGCCCCGACCTCGCCGACCTGACGCCGGACGAGTTCAACGGCAAGCAGGTCGTGCTCAACATCTTCCCGAGCGTCGACACCGGAGTCTGCGCGGCCAGCGTGCGCGCCTTCAATGAGCGCGCTGCCGGTCTCGACAACGCCTCCGTCTTGTGCGTCTCCGCCGATCTGCCGTTCGCTCTGAGCCGGTTCTGCGGCGCCGACGGGATCGACAACGTTTCGGTGGCGTCGAGCTTCCGTAGCGACTTCGGCTCGGACTACGGCGTGACCATCGCCGACGGACCGATGGCAGGGCTGCTCGCCCGTGCCGTCGTCGTCGTCGACGCAAATGGCGACGTGGCGTACACCGAGCTTGTGCCCGAGATCGGCCAGGAACCGAACTACGACGCCGTCCTCGCCGCGCTCAGCCCTGCCTGAGCCCTACGGCACCGCATCGGCTGCCGCCGGGTCGACGATCTCGACGTTGCTGAACCACCGACGGTAGAAGCCCTCGGTCGCGACTGGCCTCGACGGGCGTTAGAGACGTACCAGCACCTCGCGTCGACTCTCCGTGTCCAAGCCGACCGCCAAAATGCTGACACCGCCGGCGCTGTACATCACTCGCGGCAACACTGAGCCATCTAGGCCGTACAGCTTGACACCGCCGCCGGGACGCAGCCACAACACGTAGAAGGGATGGCTGTCACCTCGATCGCCGAACAGGACACCCAGCAGAGAGCCGTCCCGCTGGGGCTGGAGGTCGATCGGGACCTCAGCGCTGACGTCAGGCAGCGGAGTTCCGTTTATCCGGAGCGTCCACTTCTCGTCGCCGTAGGAGACGGTGGCGTCCAGACCGCTACTCCCGTCCTCTCTTATGACGTCATAGCTCGCCTGCACTGCATCGAGCACGTAGTACTGGCGCTTGCCGCTTGGCTCGCCGGTGGCGGGGTCTACGTAGGGAACGACGCCTCCCTGCTCGTCGATGATTACACCATCGGCGGCGAGCACCACGTCGCCGCACTGCCCGAGGCACGCCCGGAACGACGGCCAACGCCCGATCTCACGTGGCCGCTGCTCGAACGAGAATGCGACGACGTCGAAGTGCCACCCATCAGGCGTCACCGAGGTGAGGTACGAGGTGTAGAGCACGTCATCGGGCCCAACGGCAACATCTCTCATCGTGCGATCGCCGGCACCTGCTACCGAAGGGCCTATGGGCAACATGGTCGAAACGTCGACGCCGCCCTCTCGGTGGTACAGCGTGACCATCTCACCGCTCTCCGTCGGCCTCCTTCGCAAGAGGCGGCCGTCCGGCAGGAATTCGGATAGAAATCCGGGCTCACCGAGCACGCCGACGCGCCGCACCGAGAGCTCGCCGGTCGGTGAGGCGGTCGAAACCACCGAGACGGTCCTCCGGCGCATTGCATCAGCCGTCGTCGGTGACGTCTGCTCGAGCGTTGTGGTCCGTGGTGCGTCGCCACGATCGGTGGCCGTGAACACCCATCCGATCCCCACGGCGGCCACGACGGCGGCCGCTGATGCCAGCAGCCACCGCTGCCGGCGGGCTGGCACCGATGTCGGCGTCGGCGTCGAGGCGTCCTCGGGGTTGAGGTCGTCGAACGTGTCCACGATCAGGTCGCCGGCGAGTTGGTCCCCGATGGTCGAGCGGATCCGCCGGCGGATGTCGGGCGGCAGCGGCTCGCCTGCTCGGCGCACGAGCGTCGCCATCGCCGACCCGGCGGTCTCGTCGGGGCTTTCGTCCATGTTCACTCCTCCCCATCCGTGGGCGCCAGCGCGGTGCGCAAAGTGCTGCGTGCACGTGCCAGCAGGGATTCGGTGGCGTGCACACTGCGGCCAATCAGCTCCGCCACCTCGGGCACGCTTAGGTCGTCGACATAACGCAGCACGACCGCCAACCGCTGCGCTTCGGGCAAGCCGGCCAGTGCTGCGGTCGCTTCGCTGACACCCTCGTAGAGCGGCTCTGAAGAGCGTTCGTCCCGATTCGCGAAGAGGCGGGCGCGTCGGTCTCGTCGCCGGTGCTCGTCGATGAACCGGCTCCGGCACGTCGTGATCGCCCAACCGATGTCAACGGGGTCGCGGCGACCGGAGCGCACCTGGCGGATCAGCGTCAGGTACACCTCTTGCACGAGGTCGGCGGTTCCGCTCTGATCGCCTCCTGTCAGCCGCGAGGCATACCGGTACACGTCGCCAACGGTCCGCTCGTAGAAGTTCAGGACGTCGCGTTCGTCCATCGAACCGCCGAGACGTGCTGTCTGCGCCTGCACACCCCGTATGACGCTCAACGCAGCCGCGCTCCGTCGCGAAACCGACTACGTGAGGAAGCTGTCGAGGCCGACGGTGAGGCCAGGGT
>JACDHN010000076.1 GCA_013821025.1 Acidimicrobiia bacterium
GGACCATCCGCGATTTCGTTCGGAACCTCCCGGGAGTCCTCAGGATGGAGCGGTCCGGCTCCCGCTCTCCCCACGCTCTCCCCACAAGCAGAGTAGTGGCGGTCAATGGCGGTCAATGGCGGTCAACGCTCAACAGCGAGCACCAGGTCTGCGCACCTGGTAGCGAGCGAGACCTTGGGCGCCCTCGGCAGGATTCGAACCTGCGCACACGGCTCCGGAGACCGATTCGCTCAGGCGAGACGCCGGACTGTCAGCGGGCGAATTTCGGCGATCCGATCGAAGTCGCGGTTGACGTGAACGAACCCAGACCGGGGCCGCGCGGAGCTCCTCCCTCAGTCGCTCACAGTCGCCAGCCGATCGCGCCAATCAAGGTGACCGCACCCGAAGTCCGGGCACCTTGCGGAAGTCGGCGAGGTTGCGCGTCAGGACGGTGAGCTGGTGCACGAGTCCGGTAGCGGCGATGAGCGCCAGCGGCGACGCCGGCTCGCCATACGGAGTCGGAACGCGGACCTTTACGGCATCTTCGAGGAACTCATAGAAACCTGATCCGCCGATGACACCGACCGTCGCACCGCCAGCGTGATCCGTATCGTCGGCGCCTGCCGGGGCGGGTCACGCCTGGTCCCATAGCTCGGTGTCGGGGTGAAACTGGCTCCAGGCGAACCAGAATGCTTCGTGGGCGGCGATCTCGACGCCGTCTCCTCTCCTCGCCCGCAGGCCGCCACCGTCGTCGACCAGCTCGACGCCGGCCGCTACGACCGGCTCGCCGTCGGCGAGGGTGGTTCGGGCGGCGTCGGCCGGGAATGCCACCGCCGACCCGTCCCCGGTGATCACCCCGATGACCGGCTCCTGGGCGGGTAGGCGGGGGTCGACGTCGCCGGTCGGGAAGATCGGTCCGTCGTCGTCGCGCCCGCCGAGCGGGTCGAGGTCGTACGAGCGGCCGATGCCACCGTCCTCGGCCACGATGCGGCCGTCCGGATGGGCGGCCTTCCACTCTCCCCACGTGGTGACGGTGACGGTGACCTGGTCCAGCACCACCCCGGCATCCTGCAGCGGACCCGACACCGCGGCGCCGGTGAACGTGTCGAAGACGGACATGGTCGTGAGCTCGTACATCACCTTGTTCGATCGGGACAACAGGCCGGAGGTGCGCAACACCATTACACCCACCCCGTCGGGCACCTCGTCGGTGACGTAGGCCTGAGCAGAGCCGCACAACGTGCAGTACGGGATGCCGAACCTCCTCCCGCCGATGGTCATGTTGACCATCTCGTGGACCTCCATGATGTGCTTCGGCAAGGCCACCACGTCGTCGCCCTCGATGATCCCGAACACGATGGCGTCGTCGGGGTACCAGTCGCCGTCGCCGGCATTGGTCAGGGCCGGATCGTCGAGCGCAGGAATGCACCCGCTGGGACAGGGCTCCGTGGCCCCGAGCGGCCGGTCGTCGATGAGGACACCTCCCCAGCTGATCCACCGCCAATCGATGTCGGCGTTTGTGTCAGCGAAGAACGGCGCCCATCTGGCGTCCACGAGGGTGAACAACTCGGCCTTCATCTCCCGGTAGTCAGGCGGCGCCGGGACGTCCCAGGCGATCAGGTGATCGGTGATGCTCTTCCACGGGCTCTCGGAGAACGTCGGATCCGACGACGGGTCGACGCCCGTGAGCTCAACGAACGCAGCCGCCAGACGGTCGAGCTCTCCCGGGTCGGCCGAGAAGCGCAACAGGTCCGAGATCAACCAGGCATGACGAGCATCTCCCGCGGCGACCAGCTCGTCGAGCCCGCTTGTCGTGAACCCACCCACCGCCAGGTCCTCCACGATCCCGTCGAACACGGCGGTCGCCGCTGGCGTCGCGGCGTCGCCGACAACGGGCGGGTCGCCGTAGGAGTAGCTCGTCGCTGGGATCGTCCCCGTCGTCGGCGGTGTGTCGCCCACCCGTTCATCGTCGTCACCGGTGGCACACCCGGCGGCGATCAGGCTGATCGCCAGCAGACCGACGCGGAGCCCCATCGCGTCAGGGTAGAGAATCGGTTCCTTCGGTGTGTCCGGGTCGCCGCTCAACATTGTCGAAACTCGCGTTCGCGAGCACCTCGGGTCAGGTGTCTCGCGATCGTGCGGCATCGAGGAGGTCACGACCTTCGATCGTGACCTCCTCGACGCCGTCGGGGATGGTCACCCCTTGCGCGCCTGAGACCTCCGATCTCCATCACGACCACCGCCTCGACCTCAACGGATCGCGTCGACATGCCGCCCTGATCCCGTACCGTGTCACGACATCGTTTGAGAAGGGTCGGGAGAGCTCGTGGAGATTGCTTGCCGCCGAGGCCTGTTCGTCGTGTTAGCGGAGGCCTTGGCCTGCCTGCTGGGAAGCCAGGTCCAGTGAGGCGCGGGCGTCGACGACGGCGAGCCGACCGCCGGACCGGCGGACTGCCGGTGGAACGGGCCTCGGCATCGTGACAATCCGAACGGGAGTCAGCGCCAAGGCTTACGCCGAGCCGTCAGTGCTCTCTCCTTCGAACCTGTTGCGCGAAGCCCGTCGACAACGTCGCCTCGGCGACCGCCCGGTGCCCGGCGTGTGCCTGCTCGACCCCGACGGTGACGTCGTCCGCTACCTCGCGGCCACCGGCGTGGCCGGCCGCCATAGGGCTTGGGCCTGTTACCACTCCGAGCTGTGGACCACGGAGGTGGACGGGCGCGAGATCGGGATCGTGCCGTGCGCCGTCGGCGGACCCTACGCCGTGCTCGTCGCGGAACAGCTCGCCGAGTCAGGGTGCGACCTCGTCATCTCCGTCACCTCGGCCGGCACGATCATCCCCCTCGGCACGCCCCCGTACTTCATGCTCATCGAACGGGCATGGCGCGACGACGGCACCAGCAACCACTACCTCCCACCCGCCGACTGGGTCCACCTCGACCCGACCGTTGCTGACTTGCTCGTCGGCGCGTTCGACCACCTCGAGGAACCCGTCCATCGCGGCGCAAGCTGGACGACCGACGCCCCGTACCGAGAAACTCGCACGGCAATCTGTTCGGCGGCTGCAGTCGGAGTGCACGCCGTCGAGATGGAGGCCGCCGCGCTCTACGCCTACGCCGCTGCCTGCCGCCGAGGCGTGATCTGTGTCGCTCACGTCACCAATGCAATGGCCGTCGACGGCGACGACTTCGACAAGGGTGACGCGGACGGCACCCACCGCATCCTCGCCCTCGTCTCCGCCATCGCCGACCGACTCCGTCCCGCTCTGATGACCGGGACTGAGCAGTGAGCCGATGAGCAACGGACCAGCGCGTCATGTGATCGGTGTGACGTTCTCGGACACCGTCTGCGTGCGTGCCGGCAGCGCGGTGAGCGTTCAATTCGACTCGCTGTTGGCCAAGTTGATCGTCGTCGCTGCCGACCGGACGCAGGCGCTGGAGCGGGCCCGTCGGGCGCTCGGTGAGCTGGTCATCGAGGGCGTGCCGACCTCGATGCTGTTCCTGCGCGCCGTCGTCACGCACGACGCCTTCACCGCCGCTGGCGGGCGGTTCGATGTCCACACCGGGTGGGTCGAGAGCGACCCTGTCCTCGCCACGCAGCTGCAGCAGGCGGGAGGGGAAGTGCCGACGACGGCCGGGGCCACCATCGAGGTGCCGGTGGGCGGGCGGTGGCTGACGGTAGCTGTTCCCGGGATGGCGTCGCCCTCGTCAAAGGTGCTCGCCGCAGCCCGCGAGCAAGCGAGCGAGCGGCGAGCCAGATCCGCCGACGCATCCAGCGACGCCGTGCTCGCCCCGATGCAGAGCACCGTCGTCGGCTTGGAGGTGGCAGAGGGTGACCACGTGGAAGTCGGCGATCCCGTCGCCGTCGTGGAGGCGATGAAGATGCAACACCTCTTGCTGGCGCCGGCCGCCGGTCGCGTGACCGGGCTCGACGTGATCGTCGGCGCCAGTGTTGCCCACGGCGCCGTGCTCTGCCGCATCATCGCCTGAGCCATCGCCGGCTCCGTCGCCGTCCGCTTCGCCACCTCCTCCCTCATTCTGGCTGTCGTTTTCCGAAGGATCACCGGGTTATCGACATCCAGTTCGAAAGAGGATCGGTTACGAAGCCTGCGATTCTTCGTCAAGAAGCGGTCGACGATGGCTCGAGCGGGTTCAGATCTGCGATGGCGCGGGTACACCCGGTCATGAGTGATCGACCGGCGGAGAAGCCGACCGACGAGTGGGTGACGGGCGACGAGCCGATGATCGGGTCCTCAGGCGAGCTATCTGGAGACGCTCGCACGCGAGGCGGGTGAAACGGTGCCAGACGGCCTGACGAAGGCAGAGGCGTCCGCGCTGATCGAGCGGCTGCAGTCCCAGACCGGTCGGTCCGGGCCGAGCGGAGGCGGCTCGGACGGCACCCAGGCGCCGGCAACGGAATAGCGACGGGACCTGCGCACGGTACGCCCACGGCGAAGGTAGCGCCTGGTCGGGCAGGAACCGTCCCCCATGCTTCCTGCCGAACCAACGTTGCCCGGTCGTCACTAGATAGGTCTCTACCGCATGACTACACTGGTCATATGTCCACTACGGTGTCCGTCTCGGAACTGAAGGCGCGCTTGTCAGAGTTCATCCGCGAGGCAAAGCGCGGCGGCGAGGTGCAGATCCTCGATCGGGGAGTCCCCGTTGCTCGACTCACTGGTTTGCAGGGCGTCGGCACCGGAAGCGTTGATCAGCGGCTGCGGTTGATCCGCGACGGCGTGCTGCGTGCCGGCGATGGCGACGCATCGGAGATCCTCGACACCCCCGCGCTGCGCCTGCCGGCGAGCCTGCTCGAGGCGCTCGACGAGGATCGTTCCGAGCGGCTGTGAGGTATTGGGATGCTTCGGCGCTCGTCCCGTTGGTGGTCGATGAGGCTTCAACCGATCTGGTGCGTGGATGGCTTGGCGACGACCTCGAGATCGTCACATGGGCTTGGACGAGCGTCGAGCTGGCGAGCGCCGTAGAACGTCGAGTCCGCGACGGGGTCTTCACCCGCCCGCAACGGCGCCAGCTGCTCGACGCGTTCGGGCGACTGGCCCGCAGCTGGGACGACGTGACCGACGTCGTCTCGGTCCGCTACCGGGCGATATCCCTGCTCGCTCGCCACCCGTTGCGCGCTGCCGATGCCGCCCAGCTCGGCGCAGCGCTGGTGGTCGCGGGTGATCAACCAGGGCTGCCGTTCGTCTGCCTCGATGAGCGGCTGGCGTTGGCTGCCGAGCAGGAGGGTCTGGCCGTGCTGTCGGGCTGACGCGTTCCCACGACCGCGGGCGGCGGAACGGGAGGGATTCCGAGGTCGCCTGCGGCAACGCAAACGCGGGTTTGTTCGTGTCTTGGAATTGCCTGCCCTTTACCTGGCGACGACCTCGATCGTGCAGCGCGGGCTGGCGGCCGAGGCCAGTCTCTGGTCGGCGGTGAGGAGGTTGCACTGCAACGACTCTGCGAGCGCGATGTATGCAGCGTCGTACGCCGACACGTTGTGCGGTCGGCCGGCGCCTTATGGTCTGATGTCATCGAGATGACCACCTACCACGTGGGTCTCCAACAGCACTTCGCCGATTTCGTTGGCGTACGTGATCAGTTCGTCGTCGAGCCGTATCCAGCGTGGACGGCCGTCGGTGTGACCGAACTCGTCGCGCCCGGAGCGCGCGTGGAGATCCAGGCGCACGCGATCGTCGACTGAGCTCGAGATGCGGAGCGGTGGTTCACTTCGTTTGGGAGGCGGGCGGACGCCGCTCGAGAACGACCGACGCGGCGCGGATGCAGCAATGGGTGTCGTGATGGCCACGCGTGCCCGAGTTGAGGGCCAACATCAGCAGCTCGCCAACGAGCTGCACCAGCCCGGGCGCGCCGATCGGAAACGGGGGCACCGAACCCAGCTGAGCGGCACCGTTTCCTCGAACTCAAGACGCCAGGTGCTCTCTGACCGCGGCACCTCGATGACGTGCACTGGCACAGACTCAAGATGAGTGCGCCGGTCTCGTCCATACCGGTGTCGAGCGGGTCGCGGAGATACGGAAGGTTTCGCTCCAGGTCCTGACCGACGCCTCTACGGGGGGATGTTGCACTCCGATGTTAGATGCGAGATCCCATTGTCGCATGGCGTCCCGGAGACCTCGGCCACTGCGTTGTCGAGGCGGTGCCGTCGTCGACGTCCCTACGTTGTCCGACCGCGTACGCGCGGCAACTCCGGCAGAGGGAGCTGACGAATTGGCACCGATCTCCACGGATCATCACGACGATCCCGTCGTCGCCGATCCGGACGGGCGACTCACGGCGCTCGAGCACGACGTCGCCCGCTACCGGATCAGTCGCGACACGTGGACCGCCTTCACGTTCGCCTTCGCTTCGATCGCGGCGTTCGCCGGCATCGTGGCGGTCGGCGTCGCCGTGGCGCGCGATCCCGCTCAACCCGCCACACCATCGGGCGAGACCGTCCAGGCCCACCTCACCGAGCTCGTCGTCAGTGACAAGGCGAGGTCGCCGTCACCAATGAGCTGCCACTCGGAACGCATGTCCACTGGCACGGCATCGACGTCCCCAACTGCCAGGACGGTGTGGCCCCGATCACGCAGGAGTTGATCCGGCCCGGTGAGACGTACACCTACGAGTTCACCGTGCACGAGCCGGCGATGAGTATGCACCACGCACAAGGGCAGGAAGCGATCCCGAACGGACTCTTCGGCACGATCTTCATCGGCGAGGTCCCGATCCCGTCCGGACGGACCGTCTCGGGGATCGAAGTGCCCGCCGCCGTGGAAATCGCCCAGAACCTGCCGATGGTCCTCAACGACTCCGGAGTGATCGGATTGTCACTCGACGGGAAGAGCTTCCCCGCAACCGCTCGGGTGGTCGCCAAACTCGGTGACTGGATCCAGGTTCTGCCACATCATCAACCACGTCGAGTCCGCAGACGGAATGTTCGGCATGGTCACCGCCTCATCGTCGATCCAGCCCCGATCTTCTCGGGAACCCGCGCGCCTCCGGAGCCGGTCGAGTCCGTGCGCTCGACGGTTGAAACGGGACCTGGCGCCAGTCACCAACGCTGGCGCTGACCGCCGGGCGCGGCGACGCCGAGGTGAGTCCTGACCAGGATCACGACCCAACGACTCGACGGTCGTCAGAACGACTTGCCGATCGCCGAGCGGCGTCGTGCGCTACGTGCGCCGGTGTCCGTTTGTGCGTTCGGCCGGCTGGGTATGGAAAGGATCAGCCGAGGCGTGAACATGCCGACCAGTCGCCATCGGCTGAAGGATTCGTCATGCCACATGTGAAGCAGCCAGTGACCGAGGACAGCATCAAGGTGCGACAGCTCAGCCACTATCAGTTCAGTTGGGTCGCCGGAGACGCCGGAAAGGATGGGACCTACACCCTGCAGCTGGTCCTAGACAACGGCGCCTGGGAAGAAGTGCTCACGTTGAGTCCCGATGACGCCGACAACCTTCAGGACCTGCTCTCCGCTTCGACGACCGCGCACTATGACATCGAGCGTCGCACGTTGATGTTCGGCACGACCCCCATCTGACTGGAGTCTGGGCTCGCGCCGGTACGTTCGTCAGGCGGCTAACGCGGCGCGGATGAACGGCGTCTCGGACGTGAGTATGTCGTGGGCATCGAGTCCGTTCTGGTACAGCACAATGCTGCGGCCGGTGACGGTTCGTAGCGCCACCGTTGTGAAGCCGGGAACTCCGCCGTGGTGGCCGAACGCCACGTTGCCGTCGCCAAAGTCGTAGCGGACGATGCCAAGTCCACGAGAGCATCGCTCGTCGAGGTATTGGCTGCAGTCGGTCATTCTGGTGAGACTGGTCGAGTCGAGAAGAACACCACTGAACGTCCTGCCGTACCGGGTCACCGACCCGGTACTCGCCGTCGTCCCCTGGGACGGCACCCGACTACTCGACGGCACCCACGACAACCTCGACCTGTATCCGGGGCTCGCCGCCTGGTGGCGCACCGCCGAAGCCACCTGGCTGCAGCACCGCAGCAGTAACCGCCTCGACCTCATCTCTCGCGTCGACTATCACCACGGACTTCGCGATCAATTCCCGCCCGCCCCACATCGCGTCGTGTACACGAAATCGGGCATGAATCTCGCGGCAGCACGCGTCAGCGATGAAAAAGCGGTGATCGACCACACCCTCTACTGGGCTGCGACCGCCACCGAAACCGAAGCGCGCTACATCTGCGCCGTGCTCAACAGCCCGGTGATCACGAACGCGGTGCGGCCGTTGCAGTCTCGAGGCGACTTCGGGCCCCGCCACTACGACAAGTACATCTGGCAGCGGCCGATCCCTGGCTTCGAGCCGACCGACCCATCCCACGTGCGGCTCGCCGAGCTCGCCGCCGACATCGAATCGACGGTCTCGTCCCTTGAGCTCGAACAGAGACGCGGATTTCAGCCGCTCCGCCGAGAAGTCCGTGCACATCTCGCCGACTCGACGCCGGTGGTGAGATCGACAGCCTCGTCAACGACATCCTGGCCAGCGCTCCGTGACGCCCAACCGACCCACCGAGCAGCTCAACGAGCAGCACCTGACTGCGTTGATCGCCGAGTACGGAACAGGCAATGCCTGGGTGATGTACTACGACTCGTTCAAGTGGTCCGCCGGCGGGTTCCTGATCGCCGGCGTGTTCATCTTCTGGGGAGCGCTGTTCGCCGCCGACTCACCCACCGAGCTATTCACACCGGCGACGCTCGTCGTCACCGCCGTCACAGAGCCAAGGTGGAACCTCGTCGACACCGCGCCGCATCGTCGGCGTCGCCGTCGTGCGCAGCGGCGTCGTTGACGCGACGGTCATGCCCGAAGACGGAGCCGTCGAGCGCCTCGCCGGGATCAGCACGATCGAGTGGGCACTCGGCCTGGCGTCGCCGTTCGACGTGAGGTCGGCGCGGGTTCCCGGTGCCGAGCCAGTTGGCGCTCGTCAAGTTGTCGGCGATGCCGAGAATCTGCGGTTCTCAAGCGACGACCCGGGTGCCTACGTCAACGGAGCGTTGATGGAGCGCCTCGGACTGACTGCGGCCGCCGGCGCCGTCGAGGATCGAGCCGGCCGCACCTTCCCGGTCGAAGGAACGTACGCAGCGACCGGATCGCTCAGCGACTTGGACGCCTTCGTGTTGATCAGACCGTCAGCGGACGAACACATTACCGCTCGCCGGTTCGTCGTCGCAGCAACGCTGGTCGAGGACGTGCCTGCCGTCGTGAGTGCTGGCGTCGATGCGATCGGTGTGGAGCCTGCAGAGGTGGAGGTCGCTCAGGCGACAGGCCTCGGCGACGTCCGATCCGTCGTCGCAGGGACTGTCGGGCAGTACGGGCGCACGC
>JACDHN010000077.1 GCA_013821025.1 Acidimicrobiia bacterium
GGTGCGCACCGCGTCGACGTGGCCCCGGATCGCGACGGTTGCGGGTCGGGGCGTCCAGGGAGAAGGTGGCAGGATCACCGAGCCAGTTACGAACAGGCTCCAGTTGATCGGGATGTTGAAGCTACCTGACCGTGATGAGGTGACCGTTGGTGCGCTGTAGGTGAGTAGCTAATGACCGCTCTGGAGGCTCTCTTCGCCAAGACCCTCTCGCCCCGAATGTCGCAGGCGGGCATCCGAGAATATCGGGGACAATGCCGGGCCAAGGCGTCCTGTACCGCCGGGAGTCCGTCGACTGCTCTCGCCGTGCCGAACGCCGAACACGAGCTCTGTTCCTTGCTCGTGACGGTGCGCACTCCGCGCGCGATCCCGCCCCGAGCGAGCGGGTAATCGCGCCATCGTCTCGACGTTGTGGGCATCCCTGAGGCCACCGCCGCTGACAGACTCTTCGGCGTGCCCACAATCACCGGCCGAGTGGAGGTCAACCTCACGTTCGTGATCCGGTACGCAGCGCGGCGTGGTACGCCCAACTCTTGGGCATGCGGAAGCGATACGACTTCTCCTCGGATGACGCTCGCATGCGCTACATCTGCCGCGTCGAGCCGCACAGCGAGTTGGTGCTCTGTCTCGTCGGTCATTGCGCGAACCCCGGCGAGGAGTTCAGCGAGTTCCGCACCGGGCTCGATCACCTCGAGCTCCTCGTCGATCGTCGCGACGACCTGCACGAATGGGCGCGCCGCCTGACGAGCTCGGGATCCCACACTCGGATGTCAAGGAACTCGACTACACCCCGAATGCGATGCTGACCTTCCGAGACCCTGACAACATCCAGCTGGAGTTCTTGTGGCGGGCACCATCGGATGCCAAGGCGTGATCGAGTGACCCGTTCGAGCTGAGCTACCCGTGTGCGGCGTCGACCCTCAAGTAGCCCCAAGCACAGCGGCGATCGGACGCTCGCCGACGCCGCCTCGAGGTGAGGTTCCGCCGCACTAGCGAACGCGCCTGCGACGCAGATCTAGGTCGCGTTCTTCATCGACAGGCTGGGCTTCGAGAAGCGGATGGACGCAGAGCTCGCCGAGCCTGTTCGATTACATGCTTGGCAGTTAGCGCGTAACCCTCACTATGAATCAGGAAGCCTGTGCCGAGAACAAACCCGCCCATGCCCGTCGCAAATTCCACTCGTACTTGCAGAACCGAAGGTCGGACGAAAGCGATTGAGTCAGGCAGCACGGTCTGAAGCTAGCCCGCAGAGACTGCTACCGGCCGACGGCTCCGGCGCAACCGCCGCACCGGCCCAAGCCGAAATGCTCCGCACAGATTGCCCGATCGGGATCTCGCTGTCGAGCACCGGTGAGCCAGTCTTGTGGAGTGCGATCCTACGGCTCCCCGGGGTTGCTTCAATTGCGACCGGATGACTCGCTGGCAGCGTCATCATCTCGGGCTCCGTCCACATCTCGATCTTGTGATGCGAGCAGTTTCGCCGTTTCATTGTCGGACGGGTCAGCGAGGCGGTGGAGCACGAAGACGCCGCTGTAAGCGGGAGCGCCTCGGTCACGTCGCGCCGGATCCTCCACGACGTACTCGTCGATCAGGCTCTTGAATCGGGCGATGAAGGTCGCCCGCTCGTCATCGTTGACGTGGAGGTGGAAGCGGCTCAGCTCGACGATCGAGTCGTGCCCAGCCTCCGCGAGCTCGTGACGAAAGGCGGTCAGCATGGCGAGCTCGCCCTCGGCGTCCTCGTCTTCGGCCGCGGTCTCGAAGCTCAGCTGCCACGACAGCCCTGTCGAGCGATACGGCTTCTCGTACGCCCCGCTGGCGCCCTGTCGTACGCCCACCGGTGCGATGAGCTCGGCATCCACCAGCAGGCGGAGGTGGTGCAGGATCGTCGCCGGATCGCGTTCGAGGCGATCGGCGAGCTCCTTGTTGGTCCACTCCCTGTCGTTGCAAAGCCGCACGATCCGCAGGCGCAGCGAGCTTGCGACCGCCTTGATCTGCGCCGGAGTCGGTTCGAGTCGCTGGAGAGCCACACGGTGACGATAGCTGTCATTCGATGTTTGACCAATCGATTGGATAGTTACCCAATGAATCGCTACCCTCCGCGACGTGCACCAATGCGCGATGTCGAGCGACGAGCGGCTGGGTCGATCGTTCTGGACGCTGGTCACGTCGTCGGGACTGTCCAACCTCGCCGACGGCGTCTTCAAGCTGGCGCTCCCGCTGCTGGCGATCCAGTACACCCGCTCTCCCGCCTTGGTCGCCGGGCTGCAGCTGGTGCAGACGCTGCCGTGGCTGGTCGGTGCGCTGCCGGCCGGCGCGCTCGTCGACCGAGCCGATCGTCGGCGCACGATGGTCTCCGCCAACGTCGCGCGTGCCGCCTTCGTCGCCGTTCCGGCCGTTGCGATCGCCGTCGATGGCGGCGCGCTCTGGTTGCTCTACCTCGCGGCCGTCGGGACGGGGGTCGCCGAGGTGTTCTACGACACCGCCGCCCAATCCATGCTCCCCGCCCTCGTCGACCGTGCTCGGCTCGATCGGGCCAACGGACGGCTCTTCGCCGTCGAGCTCGGGGCGCAGGAGTTCGCAGGTCCGCCGGCCGCCGGCCTGTTGGTGGCTGTCGCGCTGGCGTTGCCGTTCGCCACGTCGGCGGGGATGTGGGTCGTCGCCATCGCCGTGCTCACGGCACTGCGCGGGAGCTTTCGCCCTGCGCGCACCGGGCCGCGAACGTCGATCCGATCGGACGTGCGGGAGGGCCTCGCGTTCATCCTCGCTCGGCCAATGCTGCGAACGATGGCGCTCATGGTCGGGATGTCGAACCTCGCCAGCAGCGCTGTGTTCGCCGTGCTCGTACTGTTCGCCGTGGGCTCGGACTCGGCGATGGGGCTGACCGAGCCGCAGTTCGGCATCCTGTTCGCCTCGATTGCGGCAGGCGCGCTCATCGGCGGACTGATAGCAGAACGGGTGCAACGCCGCATCGGCCGCGCCCGCACGTTGACGCTGTCGGTGATCGGCATGATCGCCTACGTCGCCACGCCTGCGATCACCGCCAACGTTGCGATCATCACCGTCGTGCTGTTCGTCGGCGGCATCACGCTCATGATGTGGAACGTCACCACCGTGTCGTTCCGCCAGAGGGTCACACCCGACCACCTCCTCGGCCGCATGAACAGCGCCTACCGGCTCGTCGGCTGGGGAACGCGGCCGCTCGGCGCCCTCGTCGGCGGAGCGCTAGGACAGTGGCTCGGCGTGCGCAGCGTGTTCGCCGTCATGGGTGTCGTCACCGCTGCCGTTCTGATCCCGAACCACCGCATCACCGACCAGACGCTCGCAGACGCCGAGGCCCACCGATGAGCTCGGGCGTCGCGCCCCGCAGCAGCATTCACGGCGTTGCGTCGATGATGTATAGCTTGCTAACATTCTCGACGCAACGCCTGCATCGGCGCGTCCGGGAGCGGATGTCGTCGGCACCTCACAGTCGCATGACTTCGGGCTGATCGTTCGCACATCTCATCGGTGACCGATGAGTCCGGGGGCTGATGGCGGTCATACCTGTAGGCCGCGACTGGACCCACGGAGGTAAGTGAAGATGCAGGCGTTTCCAGGCGAGACACCCGAGTACCGCAAGGCTCGCGACGGGCTGCTTCAGCTCGAGATCGAGCTGCGGCGCGAGATGGAGGCAGTGGCGCAGGCACGCCGGGCGCTACCGCGTGGGGGCGAGGTCCCGGAGGATTACGTCTTCGAGGGGTTCGATGACAATGGAGCGGTGACCCAGGTCAAGCTTTCAGAGTTGTTCGAGCCCGGCAAGGACTCGCTGGCGATCTACAACTACATGTTCCCGCGCCACTCCGGCGACGAGCGGCCGGGCCCACAACACGGTGAGAGCGCGAAGCTGCCGCTGGCCGAGGGTCCCTGCCCGTCGTGCACCGCCCTGATCGATCAGCTTGATGCCGCCGAGCCGCACATCGCCGCGCACGCCAACCTGGTCGTTGTCGCCAAGGCCCCGATCGACCGGGTCGCCACCTTTGGTCGCGAGCGCGGCTGGCGGAACATCCGGCTGCTGTCGTCGGGGGGTAACTCGTTCGCACGCGACTACAACGGTGAGATCGACGGTCAGCAGATGCCGATGATGAACGTCTTCCAGCGAGAGGCCGACGCAATTTGGCACTTCTGGGGTTCAGAGATGCTCTACGCGCCGGCCGATCCGAACCAGGATCCCCGCCACATGGGGACCGTCGAGCCGGCCTGGAACATGTTCGACCTGATGCCAGCAGGGCGCGGGACGGACTGGGACGAGCAGCTCGACTACAACTGCTGCCACTGAGGCGCCCCGACCAGCCCGGACGGGGCGCGCGACAGGAACGCTCTTGTCAGCCGCTCGAGCTCGTCGTCTCAGGTGTGGAGCCTGCTCGGGGTGATCACGATGGCCTCCGAAGACGCTTCGGCGAATCACCACGTGGCCGGGTTCTGCGGCGTCCGATAATCGGCGTCAGCAACGCGCGTTGGCCGTGCCCAGTAACGCCGGTCGAACCCATGTCGCTGCCGGGGATGCTTGCGGCGAGGCTGTGGCTGTGGCGTCAATCATTTGGGAACGAGACGTGGCCGAGGTCTACGACGCGACATGGTCTGCGATGTTCGATCCAGCGGTACTCAACCCCGCAGTGGACCTTCTGGCGGAGCTGGCGCACCAGGGCCCTGCGATCGAGTTCGCCATCGGTACCGGCCGAGTTGCTCTGCCGCTGAGCGCCCGAGGAGTCCCAGTGAGCGGGATCGAGCTGTCGCCTCACATGGCAGAACAGCTCCGGGCGAAGCCCAACGCCGACGCGGTACCGCTGACCATTGGTGACATGACGACGACACGCGTGGCCGGCACCTTCACGCTCGTCTACCTGGTGGCCAACACGATCATGAACGTGACCACCCAGCCCGAGCAGGTCGACGTGTTCGCCAACGCCGCCGACCACCTCGAACCCGGCGGATGCTTCGTCGTCGAAGTGATCGTTCCCCAGCTGCGTCGAGTGCCACCCGGTGAAACGGCCCGGGTCTTCGAGATGAAAACGAGCCATGTAGGCATCGAGACCTTCGATGACCTCGTTGGTCAGATCGCGTGGTCGCATCACTGGATGGAGGTTCAAGAACGCCTCGTCAGGCACTCGGCGCCGTACCGTTACGTCTGGCCGTCCGAGCTTGACCTCATGGCCCAGCTCGCCGGCCTCCGCCTCCGAGACCGCTGGGCGAGTTGGGCCGGGGAACCGTTCACATCGGAGAGCACCTCCCAAATCGCTGTGTTCGAGAAGCCGGCCAGACCCGGGAACGCGAGCGTTCAGCCTGCGGCATTTCCTGTCCCGCGACAGGCGTACATCTAGTCGGGTAGTAGCTCGTCTTCGTTGCTCGGGATCTCGGAGATCGCCTCGAGATCGAGCATGTAGACGTCGTCGCGGGCGATCACGACTAGGCGCTCGCCGCACCAGCACACCGGCCGTCGCTCGGAGTTGACGTAGCTGCCGAGGGGGTCATCGTCGGCGAGCGCCTCGACGGCCCAGGCGTCGTCGTCCCACACGCCGCCGGCGGTGACCAGCTCATCGATCCGGGCCACCCCAAGCTCGAGAACACCGTCGTCGGTCGTCCAGGCCATGGCCACGTGCTTGCCATCGGGCGAGATCGCGGCGCTGAAGGGGGTGATGCGAGAGGGCGACGACGGCAACCGCGTGACCTCGCCGGTGCCGACGTCCAGCAACTCGACATCGAGGAAGGCCACCTCAACGCCACCGCCGATCGTCGGCCCATCGACCGGGCGCGCTCTCAACATCAGCACCACCGGTGGCACGGTGGAGGTGACGCCGATCGGAGTCCGCGGGAGCGTCCCACCGTCGAGAGCAGCGATCCGCTCATACGAACCGTCGGCGTCTAGGACGTAGACGGTCTGCGCCGCGTCGGGGTCGTCTGCCGTCGCGCCGACGAAGAACATGGACCGCGCGGCGTCGATCGGGAACGGTGTGCCGAACGAACCGAGCTGACCCGGGTAATCGACCAGGACCCGCGTCGCGCCCGTATCGGCGTCGACGACCACGAGACGGGTCGGGTCCGTATTCGTGGCGCCCGGAGTTGCGGCCACGATCGAATCTCCATCGAGTCCGAACGAGACCTCGAGCAACGGACGGTCCACGTCGAGATCCAGCGTGGTCCACGAACCGTCCACCTCGACCACCGTGGTGCGTGTCGGAAGGCCGTTGGTCGCCTCGTCGCCACCGGTGAACCGGGTGCTGTCGGGCGACCAGCTCAGCTGACGGAATCCAAACTCGGGGATGTCCTCGCACCACGACGTGCCCGTGCCCGTCAGCGACGTGAGGCACACCGATCGGCCCGGCCCTTGGTAGGCGACCCACGCACCGTTCGGCGACACCGCGGCCGGCATCCGCGACGGTTCGTCCATGTCAACCGTCACGATGTCGGCCAGCGACGGGACGAGTCGGACACGAGACTCAGTCGACTCCGAAACGGTCGAGCGGTCAGGACGTTCCTCGGTCACCACTCGCTCACGTCCCGACCCGCCGATCACGACAACGAGCACGCTCGTCACGATGGCGGCTGAGGCCGCAACGGCCGTCCATCGAAACGAGCGACGCACGCCCCGACGGCCATTCCCGCCAGCACCCGAAAGAGATACCGCGGCGGGGGTCGACGTGATCCGGTCGAGGCCATCATCGACATCGACCAACGCAGCCGCCTCCTCGAGCACGGCGCGGCCCGCCCGCCGGCCTAGCTCATCGATCGTCGCCATCATGGACCTCCTCGGCTCCCAAGACCCGTGCGAGCGTGCGGCGGGCCCGGAACAACGAGGTCTTCACCGTGCCCTCGCTGACCTCGACCAGCGACGCGATGTCCGCCACCGCCAGATCCTCGATGTACCGCAGCGCGACGACAGTCCGCTGGCGCTCCGGCAAGTTGCGGACCGCCGACCAGAACTCGTCGTTGGGGGAAGCGGGGTGCGACGCGTCCGAGGTGTCGAGCCGGCGCAGCGCGCGGCGTTCACGATCCCCGCGGCGCCGGACGTCGTGAGCGAGGTTGATCACCACCCGCCGGATCCACCCCCCGGGCCTTTCCAGTTGCGAGACGCTCGCCCAATCGCGAAAGGCGCGTAGCATCGCCTCGTGCGCCAGATCGGCACCGGTCTCGCGGTTCCCGGTCAGCGCAACGGCCAAGGCCACGATCGGCACCAGCTCCCGACGATAGATCGCCTCGAAGTCGACATGACGCTCGTCGTCCGCGACACCGTCGACCACGTCCACATCGAAACACACGACGCAGGCCGGCAATCCGTTGACACGAACTAAGAAATCTGGGCAACGCCCGACGGCGTACGATCGGCTGACGTGGCCTACGACGAGGAGCTCGCGGATCGTATACGCGCCCTGGTTGCGGACGAGTCCGACCTGACCGAGCAGAGGATGTTCGGTGGCCTGGCGTTCCTCGTCGGCGGCAACATGGCGGTCGCTGCGAGCGGCCAGGGGGGAATGATGGTTCGCGTCGATCCGGCGGAGTCCGACACGATTGTCGCGAAGACCGACGCCCGGCCGATGGTGATGCGCGGCAAGCCGATGCAGGGTTGGCTGCGCATCGACTCGAAGAGCCTTGCCACGAAACGTCAGTTGACCCGGTGGGTGACACTCGGCACGACCTACGCACGATCGTTGCCGGCGAAGCGCAAGGGCGAGGGGCCGTCGCCGCGTGCTACTGGCCGACCCGGCCGTCGACGCGCTCGCGGATGAGGTCGGCGTGCCCGTTGTGCCGGGCGTACTCCTCAATCAGGTGCAGCAGCACCTCGCGCAGCGAGGTGCGCTGGCCACCACCCGTCTCACGAGAGATCCCGAGATCGTGCACCGAAGCGACGAAGCGGTCGGTGAACTCCTGCTCCTCCTGCCAGGCGGCGAACGCCTCGTCGACCACGGCGTCATCGGCGAGCGCCCCGTTCCAGTCGCCGTCGCGATCGTCGTCGCTCGCGTAGCGGCGCGGTGCGTCCTCGCCGGCCATCACCCGTCGGGACCAGCTGCGCTCCACCTCGGCCATGTGCCGAACCAGCCCGAGCAACGACATCGTCGAGGGCGGAACGCTGCGGGCCGCGAGGTCATCGGCATCGAGGTCGGCGCACTTCATCCGCAACGTCAGTCGCTGGGTGCGCAAGTACTCGAGCAGCAGGGTGCGCTCGTCCACGACTGCCGATGCGTCCTCGCGCGGATCGTCGGCCGGGTCGACCCACATGTCGTCGTAGACAGTCGCCCGTGTCCATCGGGTAGGAACCTGTTCGCCAAAGAGCTGATCGCCAGTGGCCACAGCGCGGACCCTAGGCGCTCGACCGACGACGGCATGCTCGCGTTACACGCACATCGCGGCCCCGACCGGCGGCCACAGATTCGCGGCATCGTCCGAAAATAGCGGGATACCGCGCAGACGGCGCGTCCTCGAACGCCGGATACCCGGGTGATCCCGAGCCGATCGGGCGTCAACGGATTCGGTGTGGCGTAGGGGGATCCGATTGCAGCGGATCCGCGGGATCGTCGTTCGGCTTCGATCGCACGCCATCCGCGAACGGACGGGAGAGCGCCGAGTCGGCCGCCGCGGCAACCCGATGGGGGTGTCGTGCGTCGAGAGCCGAACGGCAGCTAAGGCGCGTCGGCACCGACCTGCGGGTTGCCCGCGGGCGACTGTGCCCCGGTGCGGAACGCCGTGTAGGGGGCGCCGGACGTCGCTCGCGGGAGCAAGCGGTCGAGACTTGGATTCCGTCGAGCGCGACCTCGACCCGGCGATGGGAGGGGGTAGGCGGGGCACTCGAGCCGGGAATCCTCGAAGGACGGTCACTCCAAGTGCGCAAGATCGCGGACGGCGTAGCGGATGTGCTGGAACTCCTCGTCGCCGAGGATCAGCGTTGTGAACCACTTGTCCATCGCGAACACGAGATGGCGCAGCGTGTCGACGAAGGACCACTCTCCGCCGACGGATTCGTGCAGCTGTTCTTCGGTGAGCCGCCGCGCGCGCTCGATGGTCGAGGCCCACGCCTGCTCGAGCGCCTGCCATGCCGCACGCACGTCATCGCTCGCAGGAGCTCGTTCCGCGATGCGGGTCGGTGCGTCGTGAGCCTGCGGGTGCGATCACGTCGAACGCTCCGATCGCTTCCACAAAGTGGCTTCGGAACGATCGCCTGGATACGGCCAAGACCGCTCTTGGCGATCTCGAGATTCAGGAGCTGCCATTCCCCGCCGACGCGGCTGTCCGGCTCGCGCAGTTGCGCGCCACCACGGATTTGAAGATGCCGGACTG
>JACDHN010000314.1 GCA_013821025.1 Acidimicrobiia bacterium
CCATCACGATCCGCCAGGGACCAGCCACGGCAGGGATCCTACGAGATGCCGGACGCCGGAGGTGTCGGTTCCGACCGAAAGATCAAGGAATTCAGAGTGATCGCACCACGATGTAGTCGGCGAGCTCCGCCAGCTCGTCTCGGGCACGGCCGGTGATCGGCGCTCGCCCAATGGCGGCGACGGCCTCAGCGTGCAGTGACGTGATGCGCCGCTCGACCTCGGTGAGCGCACCCGTCTCCACGATCACGGACTGTATGGCGGCAACGTCGGCGTCCGACAGGCCCGGCGCGCCCACGGAGTCGAGCACGGTCTGCTGGGCGTCGGTGGCCGACACCACGGCCGCGGCCAGCAGCGGAGTCGGCTTGCCCTCCCGCAAATCGTCGCCCACCGGCTTTCCCGTCACAGAAGGATCCCCGAACGCACCGATCACGTCGTCACGCATCTGGAAGGCGTCACCGAGCGGCAACCCGTACCCGCTCAACGCCTCGGACAGTTCATCGAATCGATCCGGGGCGGCCAGCGCCGCGCCCAGGTGCAGTGGTCGCTCGATGGTGTACTTGCCCGACTTGTAGCGGCTGATCCTGGCCGCCTTGTCGGCCCGCCGA
This sequence comes from Acidimicrobiia bacterium, assembly GCA_013821025.1. Taxonomy (GTDB): domain Bacteria; phylum Actinomycetota; class Acidimicrobiia; order Acidimicrobiales; family Ilumatobacteraceae; genus JACDHN01. The sequence continues at coordinate 606 of JACDHN010000314.1, forward strand.
TCACGCTGGGCGGCACCGAGGAGATCAAGCACCTGACCAACGTTGAGCTCCACGCGGAGGCGATTCCACAGCTCCCACGCCAAGGGGCTCGCACCGGCCATGAGCTGGTCGGACAACACGAATGTGAGGTCGCCGATCAGGATTGCCATGCCTTCGCCGAACCGCCGCGATTCACCGGCCCAACCGTGTTCGGCGTGCAGTGCGGCGTACAGCTCATGGGTGGTCGGCGCGCCCCGCCGCATCTGTGCGCCGTCCATGACGTCGTCGTGGAACAGGGCGAACGCGTGCATCAGCTCGAACGCCGAGCACGCATCGACGATCAACGCATCGTCCTGCCTGCCTCCTGCGGCCATGAATCCTTCGTGGCAGAAGGCGGCTCGCAGGCGCTTTCCTCCGGCGAGCACGAACCGACGGAGCTCATCGAACGGCCCTTCGAGGTCGGGATCGAGCGCCACCCAGCATGCACGTTGCTCGTCGAGCACGTCGCCCAAGCGCCGTTCAACGGCGGCGGCGACCGCCGTCAGCACCGGCGGTGTCGGGGTCGCCATCGGCCGAGACTACGGGTGCCGGGCGCTGTCGGCCCAAGGTGTCAGGCCGGTTCAGGATCGGTGGCGTCGCCGCTCATGATCTCGTTGACCCGTACCTGAGCCTTGACGATCCGCTCGCGGCACAGCGTGATCAGCACCTGGGCACGCTCGACGCGATCGGCGAGACGGTCGACGTCGACATCGTCACCGTCGAGCTCGCGCAAGATCACGTCGAGTTCGGCGAGCGCATCGGCGTATCCGATGCCGCTGGCGTCGGGGGTGTTGTTGTCAGTCTCTACCATCGCTGCCGTCTCTCTCGGCGGGCTCCACGCTCCGGACCGTACTCGTGAGCCGCCCGTCGCGAAGTCGGGTCGTGACCGTGTCACCGGTGGCGACGTCGGCGATGCGCCGCACCAGGCGCCCGTCTGGTGCGGTGGTGATGGACCAGCCCCTCTCCAGCGCCGAGCGGGGATCCACGGCGGCCACCTTTGCTGCAACGAGATCGAGATGATGTCGGGCCCGGGCCAGCGCCGTAGGGAGGGCGCGCCACACGGCGGCGGCGTTGGTGTCGACCCGTCGTGACTCATCGCGCAGCGTTCGCTCGACGGCCCGTCCTGCCCGCTCGTGCCGGTTCGACAGGTGGGCATCGGCCGCTTCGAGCGTCCGGCGGGAGCTTGCGGCCAACTCGTGCGATGTGCGCGCCAGCCGTCGCCGGCTCCCCGAGAGGGCGGCACCCGCCAGCTGCTGCACCCGTTCGCCGTGGTCGTCGAGGGTTCGGCGGCATCCGGACAGTGTGCGCGAGGCGACGTGGCCGAGCTCGGCCGAGCGCCGATCGAGTTGCTGTTCGAAGTCGCGCACCCGGTCGATCAACACCTGGGCGCAGGCCGTCGGTGTCTTGCACGCCGTGTGAGCTACCTCGTCGGCGATGCTGCGATCGTTGTCGTGTCCGACACCGGTCAGCACCGGGACCGGCGAGGCTGCGATGGCGCGTGCGACGTACTCGTGGTCGAACGTGGCGAGGTCGCTCTTGCTGCCGCCGCCCCGGACGATGGCGATGACATCGAGATCGCGACGATCGGCGAGCCGGCGCAGGGCCCTGGAGACCTGGATCGGGGCGTTGGCCCCCTGCACCACGGCCCTGGCCAGGTGCAGCCGGAAGCCGATGCCACTCTCGTCGAGGTTGGTGCGGAAGTCGCGCCAGCCTTCCGAGTCGGGACTCGTCACCACGCCGACGCGCACGGGCACGAGGGGCATGGGGAGCGCTGCGTTCGCCTCGAGCAGTCCTTCGGCAACCAATCGCTTCAACAGCGCATCGCGCTGCACAGCCAGATTGCCGAGCGTGAACTCGGGATCGACGTCGACAACCCGGAAGTTCATTCGTCCCGACGGGCCGAACACCTCGAACGAACCGCGCATGCGCACGCACAGTCCCTCGCCCAGGCGCACGCCGGCACGCTCGAGCTTGGGCACGACCCGCTGGTACGACTGGGCGAACAGTTGGGCGGACACTTTCGGACGTTGCCGCACGTCGGCCCTGCCCTCGGCGTCGTCCACCAACTCGAAGTAGCGATTGCCCCTCGACACCCTGGCGTTGTGGATCTCGCCACGTAGCCACAACAGGCCGCCGAGCCCGGCGTGCAACGCATCGTTCACCGCTCGAATCGCCTCGCCGATCGACATCGTGTCGGGCGCATCGGCGAGATCGGTTCTGCCCATTGCGTCTGAGGCCGAGGTCTGCGGCGTCAGCGCGCTCTCGCTGTCGTCACCGCCGTCGACGGCATCGAAGTCGAACGTGGGCTGCGTCACGGCGCCATTCTCCCAGCTCGGCCCGGCTCACGCACCGAGCTGGCGTACGTGGCGGACGCCGAACTCGGCCGGATCGTCTTGGGCGTCGTCGAGCTCGTCGATGTCGTCGGGCTCTGCGCCGGTCAGCAGTTCGTCGGGACCGGCCAGCCCGCGCTCCAGGCGCAGGTGGTCGAGCTGACGTAGCGGCCTGTCGAGCTGGCGCCGGCGTGGACCGACCAGCTCTTCGAAGGACCGCTCGACGGAGTCGAACTGCCGTTTGACCTTGTCGACACTCTCGTTGTACTTGGACCACTGAGTCGAGAACGTGGCGAGCAACTGCAGGATCTCGTCGCTCGTCTGCTCGATCATGAAGTTGTCGAACGCCTGGCGAATGACACCCATGAAGGCGAACAGGGTGAGCGGCGAGCACAGCACGACCCGCTGCTCCATGGCGTGATCGAGCAGGCCGGGGTCGTGCTCGTAGATGAAGCCGGTGAGCTGCTCGTTGGGCAGGAACAACAGCACGTAGTCGATGGTCTGGCTCGTGCTCTCGCGGGCGTAATCGCGCACCGCCAGCTCCTTCACACGCTGGCGTACGTCGATGAGAAAGCGCTTCAGGTGAGCCGATCGTTCGGCATCGGTGCCGCACTTGAGGTAGCGCAGGTAGGCAGCGAGGGGGAACTTGACGTCCATGTAGAGCACATGACCCTTCGGCAG
>JACDHN010000315.1 GCA_013821025.1 Acidimicrobiia bacterium
CCACGATCCCCGCCCGCAGCCCCGTCCCGTCAACGCCAGGTGCTCTCGGCCCACATGATCGCCGTTGCCACCCCGCGATCGGCAGATCCCGTACAGCGCCGGGCGGCGTTCGCAGGCAGCGCCGCACCCCGGACACCAGGACCGGGACGACTCGGTCAGCAAGCGGCCGGTGCGTCGTCATGGCGCTCAGCAGACACGGCGAGGCCTCCGACTCAGTGGCGGAGCCTTGTCCGACCAGGACCCACCGGACTCAGCGCATGGCTGTGCGCAGCGACCGGGCGCTGCGGCGTACGGCGGCTTTGCTCATCTCAACCACCAGGCGAACGACCAGATAGTAGCCCAAGGGTCCGGACCGTAGGCCTGTCATGATCACCCATCGCTCGAATCGACGCTTCTGTACGCGACGGGTGCGCAGGTCATCGGCGAGCGACCCGAACAGGGAGTCCGGCCGTACCGTGTAGCTTGAGAGGACCTCGCCCGTGACGTGGACAGGCCCCCGCAAGCTCACAGCAATCATCGTGCGTTGATCTTCGTAGAGGTTGTCTCCACTCGGTACCCCACCGATCGCCAGGAGCACCGACGTTCGATACATCACGTTCGACGGCGAGGGGGAGACCAGCTTGCCGCACACCCCGAGCACTGCGAACCTGCCTCTTCCCACCGTCCGTGGGGCGCCTCGCATCACTGGCTTCAAGGTCGGCGGCATCGTCGCGTCGCTGTGGCGATGCCATGTCGGTCCGCACAGCATCACGGCAGCGGGCTGCTCGTGCATCAGCGCGACCTGGCGCTCGAGCTTGTGGGGCTCCCAACCGTCGTCCGCGTCGAGAAAAGCGATGAAGCCGGCTCGCGCTTCGCTCAGGCCGAGGTTCCGGCTAGCCGGCAGGCCCCGGTTCACGCCTCCCGGATGGCGAACGACGCGGACTCGGTCGGGAGACGCAGCAGCAGCTTCTCGGGCCAGCGCCGGCGAAGCATCGGTCGACCCGTCGTCGACGAGGAGCAACTCCCAGTCGTGGAGCGTCTGCCTTCTCACCGTGTCGATCGCCGAGTTGATGAACCGTGCCTCGTTGAAGAACGACAGGACGACGCTGACGGTGGGTCGGGCGTCGTCTCGTGGCTCCTGTCCGCGGTGTGACCGGCGTCCGCTCCGAGCCGTCGGAACCCGGTTCGATTTGATCGGGAGCATGTTCCGAGCGGCTCCGAGTGACGCTGCCGGCGACCGCTTGCGATACCGCTCGATCGTGCGTACGAGCACCTCCTTCTCACTCGCCTTGAGGCTCGGGTGGCGGCCGACCGACGCCAGCGCCTCGAGACCGGATGCGGTCACGGAGCGAGCTGACCGATCCCGAGATCTTTCGCCGGTGCCGCTGCCCGGACCGCCGCGTGTGGTGGCGCGCCCTCCGTCCAGGACGATCCATGCGACGGGCGCCCACGGCCGATGACGAACGAACTGCACCGCGAGGTCACCCGAGCGTCGCAGCGCTTCGGTCCGAACTGCGACGAGCTCTCCCACGAAGTTGTCGTGCAGGATCTCGCGGCGCTGATCGCCAACATCGGGGATCGCGCGCTGTAGTGAGAACGAGACGACGTCGACATCCTCATCTGCCGATGGAGTATCGAGATGCCCCCCGCGCGCCAGCGCGAGCAGCTCATCGGGGCGCGCAGCGATGACCCATTCTGCACGTACGAGACGCAGGGCGGCGCTGGCCTGTTCCGACTCGTCGTGGCTCGGTCCCACGATATCGATCAGCACATGCTCCGCTGTTCCATACTCGCGTGAACCCGTATCACCGATGATCACGATCTGCGCGTGCGACCCACCCGCGTCCACCGCTCGAACGACCTCTCCGAGGCGTTCCGAGCTCGTAGCGGCCGCGTCGACGAGCACCGTCACATCATGGTGATCGGCCCCAGGCATGCCGGCGAGATTACGGAAGGACGTTCGGATCGCCCCCGCTCAGTCGCCGTCAACCATCGACCAGGTGGTCGTCCACCCGAGCCGTTCGCCACTCGGTGGTCAGCTTGATCAATCGTCGGGCGCGACCTAGGTCGTCGCCCTCGACGGTGAAGCCGACGACGTCGTCGAGTTGCTCCAACTGCTCGTAGGCGGTGCCCATCCAGACACTGATCACGTACTCCCCCGGCGTCAAGACCGGCGGAAGGCGGCACCCGACGATGTAACGACCAGCGCTCGAGATCGACGACGGGCCGAGGTCGCTGAGCAGCTCGTCGAGGATGCCCGTGCCGCTACGCGTCGCGACCTGGAAGCTGATGTCGAGGCCGGGTACCGGGTGATTGGCGACCACCTCGACCGTGAGCCACGCTGCATCACGGGTCGACAGGATTGATTGCACGGTGCCTCCGTCGTCGACGAGCGACACCCCGACCACCTGGGCGGAGCGGGTGGGATCGGCGTCGAGCAGCACTCCGGTGGACGTCGATCCCGCCGACCGCATGTATGCGTCGATGACCCCTTCGGTCGGACCGATGGATCGCACCCGTCCCTTCTCGAGCCACATCGTGGTTGGGCAGAGGCGGGCCATCGCGTCGAGGTTGTGACTGACGAACAACACGGTCCGCCCGTTCTGCTCCACTTCATTCATCTTGCCCAGGCACCGGCGCTGGAAGTCGGCGTCGCCGACCGCGAGCACCTCGTCGACGAGAAGGATCTCGGCCTCCATGTGCGCCGCGATGGCAAACCCGAGGCGCAAGTACATGCCCGAGGAGTAACGCTTCACCGGCGTGTCCATGAAACGTTCGAGTCCGGAGAACTCGATGATCTCGTCGAGCCGCGACCTCACCTCGTGTCGCGTCATGCCGAGAATTGCGCCGTTCAAGAACGTGTTCTCCAGCCCAGTGAGCTCACCGTGGAAGCCGGTACCCACTTCGAGCAAGGACCCGACCCGACCGCGAGTTCGACACGTGCCCTCGGTCGGCGTGGTGATGCTGTTGATCACCTTCAGCAGCGTGCTCTTCCCGGCGCCGTTGGACCCGATGATGCCGAGCGCGTTGCCCTCTTCGACGGCGAAGGACACATTTCGCAGCGACCACAGCTCACGCACCTCTTCGCGAGGCAGCCGCCGGAGGCGACCCGTCGTACGAGCGATGGTCTCGCGCAGGTCTGTCCCCGCGCCGTGATGCTCGCCGAGCCGGTAGCACTTTCCGACGTGTTCGAGCTCGATGACCACCTCGGACGACATCAGATGATGTCCGCGAATTCGAGTTCGCTTCGCCGGAAGTGTAGCAAACCCACGAACAGCACGATAACGGCAACCGCCCCCGACAGCGACAGCGACCCGATCGACGGTAGTGGGGTGTTCACCAGTGCAGCGCGCAGCAACCCGAGCGCACCGGCGAGGGGGTTCACGTACAGGAGGATCCGCCAGCCAGCCGGGACGAACTCGGGCGGATATGCGACAGGACTCACGAAGAGAAGGAACTGCAATCCGAATGTCACGAGGGCCGACGCATCTCGGTACTTCACCAACGATGCGCTCAAGAAGAGCACTGGACCGGCAACGGCGATTACGAGCATCAGCAGGCCGACCGGGAGTCCGACCACGAGGCTCACAGCGGACGCGCCGCCGCCGGAAGCCAGCCCGATGACGGTGGCCAACACC
>JACDHN010000078.1 GCA_013821025.1 Acidimicrobiia bacterium
GCGACGCATCGTGAGCACCCACTCCAATGCCCGCTCCACCGTCGGCCACAACCGTTCGACGAACGCCCGGTCGCCGCTGCTGCACCAGTGGTGCCACAGGCCCGTGGCCACGTAGGCGCACACGTTGGAGTCGTGCTTGAGGTCTTCGACGGAGTCGTCAGGCAGGTAGTAGTTGTGCCACGTGCCGTCGGCGCGCTGGGTATCGGCAAGCCACAGGTAGGCCCGCCGGGCCTCGTCGCGGAACCCGGCCACGTCGAGGGCCATGGCCGTCTCGACGTGGTTCCACGGGTCACAGTGGCCGCCAGGGAACCACGGGATCATGCCAGAGGCGAGCTGCAGCGAGGCGAGGTGCTCGCCACTGGTGCGGATCTCGGCGCTCGTCAACACGCCGGGGAGGTTGGGCAGGGGGCTCATCACTGGTCCTTCGTCGGTTTGGTGGCGTAGAACACCGTGGACTTGCCGATCACCGGCGCCAGCACCCGTTCAGCCACCCGCGTGGTGCGTGGCCGCTCGATGATGTCCCACTCCAGGAGGCGACGGTACTTGACGACCAGGGGATGCTGCTCGTCCGACGGTCCGACGGCGCAGCGCAGCCACCAGTACGGGGAGTGAAGTCCGTGGGCGCGGTGGGTGCCGTCGACGTGCAGGCCGGCGGAGCGGATCTTCGCCGCCAGTTCGGTCTTGGCGTAGATGCGCACGTGGCCGCCGGGCACGGCTGGGGCGTGGTAGTCGTCGGACAGCTTCCAGTTGACGATCTCGGGAAACCAGCTCGGCACCGTTGCGGCGAGTTGGCCGCCGGGCTTCAGCACCCGAGCCATCTCGGCCAGTACCGACGTGTCGTCCTGCACGTGCTCGAGCATCTCCGACGTGATCACCACGTCGAACGACTCATCTCCGAACGGTAGGGCCGTGGCGTCGCCACGAAGGACTCCTGCGATCCGGTCGGCGGCGATCTCACCGGCCGCGACCATGGCCCCGAACGTGTCGCCCGTGGCGCTCACCTCGTCGGCGGCGTAGTCGAGTGCCACGACTCGGGCGCCCCGCCTCGCCACCTCGAAGGCATGACGGCCGAAGCCGGCACCCACGTCGAGGACGAGCGAGTCCGGGCCGAGGCGCAGACGGTCGAATCGGATGGTGAGCACGAACCGGGACCTCACGCCCTCCCGTTGCGGCGCAGCTTCTCGACGTTCTGGGGGAGCGCCATGACCTCGCGGTACTGCTCGACCGTCTGTTCGGCGCAACGCTTCCACGTCCAGCGCTCCAGCACCCGCTGACGTCCTGCTGCGGCGACCCGGTCTCGCAAGGCCCGGTCGTCGAGACCCCTGGCGATGGTGGTCACGAGGGCGTCGGCGTCGCCGGCCGGGCACTGCAGCACCGTCTCACCGTCCTCGCCGGTGACCTCGGGGAGGGCGCCCCCGTCGGTGGCCACGAGCGCCGTCCCAGAACACATGGCCTCGATCGCCGGGAGGCTGAACCCCTCGTACAAGCTCGGCACGACGGCCAGCTCGGCCTCGGCGTACAACTCGACGATGCGCTCGTCGGACACACCCGACACGAACTCGACGTACGGCCGCAGGCCGAGCCGTTCGATCATGTCCATCGTCTTGCCCGGCTTCGGCCTGGAGACGATCGTCAACGTCAGGTCGCGTTCGGTGCGCAGTTTGGCGAACGCCTCGATCAGGTAGGACAGGCCCTTCAGTGTCACGTCAGCGGATGCCGTTGTGATCAGCCGCCCAGGGATGCGGGCGACGTGGTCGAGCGGTCTGAACAGCTCCGGATCGACGCCGACGGGCACGAGGCGCATCCGGTCTCTGGCCACACCCATGTCGTGGTGGATGTCGTCGATCGAGTTCTGGCTGACGACGAGGATGCGGGGCATGCGCCGCGCGACCCGCGCCTGCATCTTCACGAACGAGTACCAGCGGCCCACCGACCAGCGCTTGTACCAGTTCGGTGCCGACCGCATCTCCAGCTCGCGGTCCTTGGTGATCGGGTGGTGCAGGGTGACGATCGTTGGCAGCTTCTCGGCCAAGCGCAGGATGCCGTAGCCGAGGCACTGATTGTCGTGCACCAGGTCGAACTCGCCGACTCTTGGCGTGAGTTGGCGCAGAGCACGTGCAGAGAACGCCAGCGGTTCGGAGAACGTGCCGGTGGAGAACTGCAGCACCTCAAGCAGGTCCTCGCGGGACCTGATCTCCCAGAACGCAGGGGCTCGGCCGGGGAAGTGGTCGTTGAAGATGTCGAGGCTCGCCAGCTCGGTGAGCGGTACCCGCTCGTCGAGCGTCGGGTACGGCTGCCCGCTGAACACCTCGACGTGGTGGCCGAGGTCGGCGAGCGCCTTCGTGAGGTGACGGGTGTACACGCCCTGGCCGCCGATGTGTGGCTTGCCGCGGTAGGTCAGGTAGGCGACGCGCAGCGGGGCGTCGGAGGGGGTCGCAGGCATTTCGCTGCAGGCTACCGGTGCTCGGCCGGCGAGTTACCGGCCGGTAGACCTCGTCGCCTGGCGCAGGGCCACGTGGCCGGCCAGCAGGACGACCACGAGGGCGACGATCCACACCCGATCGCCGAGACGCACGTACCACGTGCGCCCGGTGCGGATCTCGATGTCGGCCCGCAGCACCCGTCGCTCGCTGACGGCGGTTCGCTCGATCACGTCACCATCGGGATCGACGACCGCCGTGAAACCGGTCGGCGCCGCCTGCACCACCCAACGGCCCGTCTCGATGGTCCGCAGCCGGCTCGACGCCACCTGCTGGGTCTGCACGATGGTGCCCGTGTAACTGGCGCCATTGGTGGGATTGACGATGAAGCCGCCACCCTCCTTCACGCCCTCGCGTACCCGCCCGCCGAAGAACACCTCCCACGAGATGGCCACCGCCGCCCGCCGACCGTCGGGCAGCTCCAACACCGCAGGCGTGGTGCCGGCGATGGCATCGCTGGCGACCTGATCGACGGGTGCCCCGAGCGTCTCGAGCAGACTGCGCATCGGCACGTACTCGCCGAACGGCACGCGCCGCACCTTGTCGTATCGGCTCGTGACCTCGCCATCGGGCGTCACCACCACCTGGGCGTTCGTGATTCGCCCCGGTTGACCGGAGACGTCCTCGGTCACACCAACGGCGAACGGCACGCCGAGACGCTCCGCCTCGGCGGCCACCGCCTCGAGCTCCCAGCTCGAGGCGAAGTCCGGCGTGTCGATCACGTTCTCGGGCCAGAGCACGAGGTCGAGGGACGGGTCGGGCTCGATGGTCTCGGTGGCGGCGAGATGCGCTCGTGTCACGAGATCCGATGGGGTGTCGATGGCCCGAGTGCCTTGCTCGCCGCCGCCCTGCACGGCGGCGATGTCGATCCGCTCGCCCGTGCCTTCACCCCGAGGCGCAACGTACCCGACGAGTACCAGCGCCACGGCGGTCCCGGATGTGGCCAGCGTCGCAATGCCAACCGGTCGGCGTGCGGAGACCCAGCGGGCGCCGGCGGCGAGCGCGGCGCCCAGCTGCAACGTCACCCACGTGAGGGCGATGGCCCCTCCAACCCTGGCGACCGGCGCCAACGGCCCCGACACCTGGGAGATCCCGAGCGAGGCGAGCGGGATCCCGCCGACGGGAAACGAGAACCGGATCGCCTCCGCAAGAGCGTGGGCGGCGGGCAGGCCGGCGAGACGCCACCGACCCGTCGGCGCCACCACCGCCGCGGCGCCGTGGTACAGCGCGAAGATGGCACCTGCGATGACGTAGCCGGGTGCCGTGAGCTGCCACATCCACGCCGTTCCGAGGTACAGCCAGCCGGCACCGAAGGCGAATCCGTGCCCGAACCGTGACCGCCGGCTGCGCTCCTCGCCTCGGTCCATCGCGGCGACGTACAGCGCGCAACCAACGATCGCCAGCGGCCACCATCCCCACGGCGGCAACGAGAGGGCGACCAGCACGCCCGCCACCAGTGAGACGATCACGCTCATCGGGATCATTGTCGCAGCGCACGGAGACGGTCGAGGGTCGCGGCTGCGGCGCGCTCGCCGCTCTCGATGCACGCCGGGACACCGATGCCGTGATAGCTGGCACCCGCCAGTGTCAGGCCTGGCGATACTGCCCGATCCAAACCCTCGAGCCAACGACGGTGGCCCGGGCGGTACTGGGGGAACGACCGAGGCCAGCGGGAGATGCGGACGTGGACGGGAGCGAGGTCCACGCCGATGTGGGCGCTCACCTCCGTCACGGCCGCTTGGAGCAGGGCGTCGTCGGTGCGGTTGCCGAGCGGGACGCCGTCGCGTCCGATAGAGATGCGCAGCACCTCGCTGCGGCCGTCGGCGAGATGCTCCCATTTCTGGCTGGCGAACGACACCGCGGTCACGGCGCGCTGCACCGACTTCGGCACGAGGTAGCCGCTGCGCCCGCGCAATCGCTCCGGCCACGCCTCGGCGGCGACGGCGATGGTCACGATGGCCACGTCGGCGGCCTCGGCGCCCGCCAGCAGATCGGCAAGAGGGGCTACGGCGCCCAGCAGGCGGCGAGCGGGCGCCGCCGGGCAGGCGAGGATCAGGGCATCGACCACGTCGCCGTCGACGCGCCAGCCGTTGGCGTCGATGGCCAGTTCATGCACTGGTGCCCCTGGCCGCACGTCGACGCCGAGCGCCGTCGCAGCGGCGGCAGTGGCCTCTGCGAGGTCCGCCATGCCGCCGGCTGGGGCGAGGAACAGCGGACCGGACGCTCGCCGTCCAGTAGCGGCACGCGCCCCGACGAGCAGGCTCCGGTTCGTCCGCGCCAGCGCCTCGAGCTGAGGCACCATGGCGAGGCTGAAGCGATCGGTGTCGGCGGCGTAGATGCTGCCGACCAGAGAGTCGACGAGCCGGTCGTGCACCTCGGCGCCGAACCGGCCACGCACAAGCGCGCCGATCGAATCACCGGCATCGACTCGGCGGCGCAACGGCTCGGTCAGCGCCCGGGCTTTGGCCCGCCACGACAGCAGGCTGCTGCGCAGCAACGGTGCCACCTTTCCGGGCACCCCCAGCACGGTCCCGTCGGGGATGTCGTGCAGCCGTCCGTGCCACACCGCGGCGTGCTGGCCCGTCGGTGAGACGAGTTCGTCCACGCCCACGACGCCTGCCAGCGCCGTGGCATGGGGTACACGGGCCAGAAAGGCGTCGGCCGACTCGTCAACCGCGGGTCGGCCGGCGAACGCAGACGTCGAGAGGTGACCGCCGAGGCGGTCCGACGCTTCGCGCAGCGTCACGTTCAGCTCCAGGCTGCGATCGCCGTACGAGGCGGCCCCGAGCGCTCTGGCGGCGGCGAGGCCGGCGATGCCGCCGCCGACGATCACGACCCGGACCATGTCAGCGCGCCGCGGCGTGGATCCGAGCGGCGAGCGCCGACATGACGGCCGGGTTGTCGTTGAGGCACTCGGTCCTGGCGAACGACAGACCGCGACCCTCTGCCCGCTTGCGGGCCTCGATGTCGAGGTCGTACAGCACTTCGAGATGGTCAGACACGAAACCGCAGGCGCACACGAGCAGACCCTCTGCTGCGTGGGCGTCGGCGAGGTCGTCGATCACCTCGAGTACATCGGGTCCGAGCCACGGCTCAGGCGTGCGTCCGGCGCTCTGCCAGGCCGTCATCCAGCTCGACGCCGACGTCAAAGGGACGCCGTCGGCGACAGCCTTGGCCGTCGATTGCAGCTCGTCTGGGTAGGGATCGCCCCCGTCGACGACGCGCTGCGGGAGCGAATGGGCGGTGAACAGCACCGTCGTAGCGTCCGGAAGCCGTGCCAACCCGGATGTCACCTGCTCGACGAGGAAGTCGATGTACGGGGGCTCGGTGGCCCAGCTCTCGATGCCGACGACATCGATCCCGAGCGGTTCGCCAGCGGCTCGGGCCCGTGCCAGGTACTGGCCGACCGACATCGACGAGAAGTGCGGCGCCAGCACGAGTCCCACGATCCTCGTGCACCCTTCGGCTCCCAGCGCGTTCACCGCGTCCTCGATCTTCGGGTCGGCGTGCTTGAGTCCCAGCACCGTGCGGTACCGGCCGGGCGCGAGTTCGTCCAGCGCCTCCTGGATGGCGGCACGCTGGTCGTCTGTGCGCGCCGCCAGCGGCGAGGTGCCGCCGATGGCGCTGTAGCGGGCAGTCAGGTCGGCGAGTTGCTCGGGGCTCGGTGGGTTCCCGCGGCGGATGTCGGTGTAGTACGCCTCGATCTCGCCGGGGTGCCGCGGAGTTCCGTAGGCCATGATGAGCACGCCGATGCGTCCAGCGTCGGTATCGGTGTCGGACCGGGACATCTCACTCGCCGCGCTCGGCTGTGGCGGCGTGCACGAGATCGACCACCGCCGACAGCACGCCGGGATCGGTGCCGGGGTTCACGCCGTGACCGAGGTTGAACACATGCGCCGGATGGCCGGCGTTGTCGTCGAGCACGGCTCGGGCGCCAGCGAGGGCCACCTTTTCGCCGGCGAGCACGAGCGCCGGATCGAGGTTGCCCTGGACGGCCAGATCGGCGCCGAGGCGGCGGCGGGCGTCGGCGATGCCCGTGCGCCAGTCGAGCCCAATGACACCGGCGCCGGTGGTGGCGAACGACTCCAGCAAGTGGTCGCATCCCACACCGAAGTGGATGCCCGGCGCATCAGGGTGGCGAGCAGCCAACTCGGCGAACAACCGGGTCGTGTGGGGCTGGACGAACGTGTCGTAATCGGGGCGCGACAGGGCGCCGGCCCACGAGTCGAACAGCTGGAAGGCCCCCGCCCCGCTGTCGAGCTGCAGGCTGATGAACGTGGCGGCTGACTCGGTGAGCCGGTCCATCAGGCGGTGCCACGACGGTGCGTCGTTGTGCATCATCGCCTTCGTGTGCTCGTACGTGCGGCTCGGTCGCCCCTCGACGAGATAGCTGGCCACCGTGAACGGCGCCCCGGCGAACCCCAACACCGTCACCTCGTCGGGCAGCTCCTGACGCACCAGCGCCACGGTGTCGGTCACGTACGTGACGTCGCCGGGCTCCAACGGTCGTAGCCGGTCGATGTCGGCAGGCGATCGCAATGGCCGCTCGGCCACGGGCCCGATGCCCGGTGTCACGTCGATGCCGAATCCGACGGCATGAACGGGCACGACGATGTCGCTGAAGACGACGGCGGCATCCACGCCGTAGCGGCGCACGGGCTGCAGCGTGATCTCGGCCGATACGTCGGGCTGGCGGATGGCATCGAGGATCGAACCCTCACCACGTACTTCTCCGTACTCGGGGAGATGCCGTCCGGCCTGGCGCATGAACCACACCGGCGTGTACCGGGCCCGGCACCCGGCCGTCGCAGCCAGGAAGGCGGATTCCGACATGTGACGCCGGACGCTACCGCCGGTAGAGTGCAACGACCCGTTTTCACGAGCGGGAGCCTCCCCGACGATGACACAACACCATCCAGAACTGGCCGAGGAGCAGGCGTATCTCGACCATGCGTACACCTGCCTCGAGCGCACCCGCGTCTCGGCTTGGCGGGTGCGCAGTCTGCACGAGGCCGACCTCGGGGGCACCCACCAGGCTCGGTTCGAGCGCAACGCCGTCGACGAGGCGCTGGTCAAGCGACTGACGGACCTGAATCTTGGCAGCGCTTCACTCATGTTCGGCCGCATCGACCGCCTTGGCGAAGATCCCACAGATGGAGTGGAGAGCTTCCACATCGGGCGCCTGGCCGTGGCCGACGAGGAGCGCGAGCCCGTCGTGATCGATTGGCGGGCGCCCGTCGCCGAGCCGTTCTACCGGGCGACCGGCCGCGACCCGATGGGCCTCGTGCGCCGGCGTCACTTCGCCGTCGAGGGGCCGCGCCTGCTGGGACTCGAGGACGAGTTGTTCGGCGAGGGCCACCTCGGCGTCGGCCAGGACGACGGGCTGGGCGGCGACCGCCCGGATGGCATCGCCATCCGCGGCTACTCGACGCTGCTGGCCTCGATCGAGCGCGGCCGCACCGGGACGCTCAGCGACATCGTCGCCACCATCCAAGCCGAGCAGGACGAGATCATTCGCTCGCCGCAGGCCGGCGTGCTCGTCGTGGAGGGTGGACCGGGAACGGGCAAGACCGTCGTTGCCCTGCACCGTGCCGCCTACCTGTTGTACACGCACCGTTTCCCGCTCGAGGATCAGGGCGTCCTCGTCATCGGACCCAACCCCGTGTTCTTGCGCTACATCGACCAGGTGCTGCCGTCGCTCGGCGAGGCCGGCGTGGAGCAAGTGGTGCCGGCCCACCTCGTGCACGACGTGCACTTCGCTCGCCCCGGGATCGATCCTGGGGAATCTGACGAAACGGTGCGGGTGAAGGGCGACACCCGCATGTCGGACGTCATCGACCGCGCCGTACGCGATCGGGAACGGCCGCTGCGTTCCGACGTCGTCATCCCGTTCCGCACTGGCTACCTGCGGCTCACCGCTGCGGAGTCAACCCGGATCGTCAGGGCCGCCCGTCGCCGCTTCCGCCGCCACAACTCGGGCAGACGCTTCGTAGAGGCCGAACTGTGGTCAGCGCTGGCCAGCAGTTGGCGAACCGACGACCTGACGGTCGAGACGGTGCGTACGGCGATGCGCTCGGAGCGTGCGGTCCGCGAGGCCCTGGAGCGGATGTGGCCATTGCTGACGCCGGCGCAGCTGCTGCACGACTTGTTCGGCTCGCGAGGGCTGGTGCGCCGCGCCGTCGGCTCGTCGTTCCCCGATGTCGACGCCGTTACCGCTCTCTACCGGCCGCGGCGCGACGACGTGAGCGACGTGCGCTGGACGGATTCCGATGTGGCACTGCTCGACGATGCCCGCGAGGCGTTGGGCCCGATCCCCGATCGCCATGGCAGGATCGACGAGGCGGACGAGGTGCGCACGTACGGCCACATTGTCATCGATGAGGTGCAGGATCTGTCGCCGATGCAGCTCAAGATGGCGAGGCGTCGTTCACTCAACGGTTCGATGACGGTTGTCGGCGATATCGCCCAGGCCACCGGCTCGTACGTCCCCGACTCGTGGGACGACGTGGTCGAACACCTGCCCGACAAGCGCCCTGCCCGCATCATCGGCCTGTCGGTGGGCTACCGCATCCCGGAGCAGATCATGGACCTCGCCAATCGGGTCATGCGCCACGCCACCCCTGGTGTGCGGGCACCGCGGGCCGTGCGCCCTGGCGATGCCCCGCCCGAGATCGTCGCCGTGGACGGGCGCACCACGGTGTACGAGCAGGCTGCCCGGGAGACGGCCGAGTTGGTCGCGACGGTCGGCGGCAACGTCGCCGTCGTCGTGTCCGAT
>JACDHN010000316.1 GCA_013821025.1 Acidimicrobiia bacterium
GTTGCAGTCCTTCTTCGAGGCTCATCTCCGAGCGCTCGAAGTGCTGGTCGGCCTGCACGATCTGGCGCATCCGGCCGTCGATCGTCTCCAGGTCCTGTTCGCTGAACGTCCGGCCACCCGGTAGCTCGAAGTCGTAGTAGAAGCCGTTCTCGATGGCCGGTCCGATCGAGAACTTGGCGCCCTGGAACAGCTGAGTGACTGCCTGAGCCATCACGTGGGCGGTGGAGTGCCGTAGCACGTCGCGCCCGGCGGCCGAGTCGGCGGTGACGATCGCTACCTGCTCGCCGCCATGCAGCGGTGCGCCAAGATCGACTTCCTCGCCGTCCACGACGGCGGCCACGGCGGCCTTCGCCAGCCCACGACCGATGGATGCGGCGACGTCAGCGGGAGTCGCAGGCTCTTCGAGCGAGCGCTCGGAACCGTCAGGGAGCGAGATGGTGATCGACATGTCCGCCGAAGTCTACGAGCGCCCACCTCGTGCGAACCGACGGTTTGTCATGCCGCCTCCAGATCGTCGCTCTGCTCCTCAGTGGGGTCGCGCTCCTTACGACGCAGCAGCAGGGCGGCGACCGAGAGGATCAGCACCACACCGGCGAGCACACCGATCTCGACCATCCCGTCGCGGAACTCTGCGAACCCGGCGTCGATCGGGCGCTCTGCTCCCGCCACGACGACGATCCCCTTGATGGAAGCGATGATGCCGACGAGCAGGAACGGCTCTGCGATCAGGCGGCGCTCGCGAATCGTCGTGCGCACCGCCCCGAGCAGCTCGACGAACACGAACACGAGCAACAGCACGCTGAGCAGTTCCGTGGACGCAGCGAGTATGCCGTCACTGAGGTCGTCGACGTATGCCACCACCGTCTCCACGAGCAGCGCCGCGGCGCCGGCGAACAGGGTCACAGCGGCAACTGCGTACACCGCCTGCTCGGCCCACATCAACATCCGGTCGCCGAGACCACTCGGTTCAGGCCCCTGCGAACTGTCAGCTCGTGGTGTGATGGGCGGCCACCATACGCGAATCGGGGACGCAGCCCGTGACTTCAGCCGGCGAGCGAGACCAGCTGACGTTCGGCCGTCTCGGACTCAGTCGCCGCGACGGCATCGCTCACGCGGCCGGGACGGGACACCCCGACAGGCTCACTCGACTCGGAGCCGGCATACGTGTTGACGTACTCCTGACCGCTGAGCTCGCGGATCTCGAACATCACCTCGTCGATCATCGACCGCCATGCGAGGTGCTTCTCGCTGCGGTGGGCGTAGCGCTGCGGCTTGACGGGACGGCCGATGCGGATGGTCGCCGGTTTGAACGGACGTGGCGCCTTGGCGCCGGGCGGCTGGATGTCGATGGTGCCGGTGATGCCCACCGGGTAGATCGGGCAGCCGACGTCCATCGCCAGCCGAGCGGCGCCGGAACGGCCCTTGTGCAACCTGCCGTTGCGGCTACGGGTGCCCTCTGGGAAGATGGCGAACAGCTCGCCGCGCTCCAGCACCGCCTTGGCAGCATCGAGCGCGCCCTGCGACTTCTCGCCACCGGTGCGGTCGATGGGGATCATGCCGACGGCCGGGAACAGGTACTTGGTCTTCCACGAGTCCATGTACTCGGCTTTGCCGACGAAGCTGATGTTGCGGGGCACGGTCAGCATCAGCAGTGCCGAATCAAGGAACGAGATGTGGTTCGGGCACAGGATGGCCGGGCCGTCGTGGGGCAGCCGTTCGTAGCCCTCGAGTGTGAGATCCCACAACCGGTTGGCGATCGGGCGAGCCACCTTTCGCAGCCTTCGCTGCAGGTCACCGGCACCAGGTCGGTCGCTCACGGCGCCGATGCTAGTCGATCACTTGATTGCGTTGCCCTGGAACCTTGATCATCTCGGAGGGGCCGTGTACAACCTACACCGTGACCAAGCCAGCGGGAGGCGACGACGCGCCTCGCGACCTCGACTCGTTCGATCTCCGGGCCGGGCCGATCGACGAGTTGCCCGAGAATGCCGAGGAACTCCTCGAACACGGCCGCGGGCTCGGCGACGGCGCCCGGCGACGGATCGACCTGACCGGCGAGCGCCCGTGGGTCAAGGGCCTGGTGCGCATCCGCCAGGGCATCGAGACGATCACCACCTGCGCCGGTTGGATCGCGAAGTGGCTCGTCGTAGCGGTTTTCGCAGTGGGGATCGTCAACGTCATCCTGCGTTACTATGGCCGGTGGTCCGCCCAGAACCTCACTAGCAACCGCTGGATCGAGACGCAGTGGTACATCTTCGGACTGATCTTCCTGCTCGGGTTCCCGTACATCCTCCGTGAGCAGATCAACCCGCGGGTCGACTTCTGGTACGCCAACTTCTCCGACAAGCGCAAGGCGCTCATAGACTTCGTCGGCCATCTACTGTTCCTGCTGCCGTTCACATGGCTGGCGATGCGTGTGCTGTGGACTCCGGTGCTGACCTCGTTCGGCCGGAACAGTGACGGGTCGTGGGATAGCTGGAGGGTCTGGGAGTCCTGGGAGCAGTCCCCGGACCCCGACGGTTGGCCACGCGCTCCGATCAAAGGGGCGATCCTGCTCGGGTTCTTCTTGCTGTTCCTGCAGACGATTGCAGAGCTGATCAAGACCGGCTTCGTGCTGGTGAACCGTGCAGACCTGGCCGGGCGCGCCGAGCGACACGTTCCGTTGCGAGTCGAGTGACCTAGCCGATGGATCTCGGAGTTTTTCTCGCGCTCTGCATGTTCGCGGTCTTCCTGGCCGTGATCCTCTCCGGATACAACGTCGCTTTCGCCTTCGCGGGCACGGGGATCGTGTTCTCCTTCCTCGGTGATCTGTTCGGTGTCTACAACGTCGACAGCCTGAAGCTGTTGCCGTCCGAGTGGTTCTCCGCTTTTTCCGGCAACGCCGACGGTTCGGTACTCATCGCCGTGCCGTTCTTCGTGCTGATGGGGGCGATCCTCGAGAAGTCGGGAATCGCCGAGCGTCTGCTGCGGGCCATCGGTCTGCTGATGGGCCCGCTACGAGGCGGTGTCGCCGTGGCTGTGGTGGTGGTGGGGACGCTGCTCGCCGCGGCGACCGGCGTCGTGGCAGCAACGGTGATCGTGATGGGTCTGCTGTCGCTTCCGGTGATGGTCCGCTACGGCTACGATCATCGGCTCGCCGCCGGGGTCATCGTCGCCTCCGGCACGCTCGCCCAGCTCGTGCCTCCCAGCCTGGTGCTGATCCTCCTCGCCCAGCAGATGGGTGTACCTGTGTTGGCGTTGTTCAAGGGCGCGCTGCTCCCGGGGATCATGCTGGCCGGGCTCTATGCCCTGTACGTCGTGTACGTGGCTATCCGCCGTCCGGCGGACGCCCCGGCGATGCCCGTCGAGGAGCGCACGTACAAGGGTACGGCACTGCTCAGAGAGCTCGTCGTTTCGATCGTGCCGCCATTGTTGTTGATCCTCGCGGTGCTCGGCTCGATCTTCCAGGGCATCGCCACAGCATCGGAGTCCGGCGCCGTCGGTGCCCTAGGCGCCCTGGTGATCGCCGCCTTCAACCGGTCGTTGCGATGGTCGATGCTCTCCGAGGCGGCGCGCTCCACCGCCAACATCACCGGCCTGGTGATGATGCTGCTGTTCGCGTCCAGCT
>JACDHN010000317.1 GCA_013821025.1 Acidimicrobiia bacterium
CGCTTCTCGACGGTGCGCATGGCAGATCTGATCGTCGTCATGGACGGGGCACGTGTCGTCGAGTTCGGCAGCCACGAACAACTCATTCGCCAGCACGGCACGTACGCCGAGCTGTACGAGATCCAGGCCGCCAGCTACCGCTGACCCACAACTCCGCGTTCAGGTAACGAGAGCCCGTCAGCCGCGGTAGCCGCTGGTGATCGGCATCCTGCGGTCCTTGCCGAACGCCTTCGTGCTCACCCGCACGCCGGGCGGGCTCTGGCGGCGTTTGTACTCGGCGATGTCGACCAGCCGGGTGACACGACGAACCGTGTCGGCGTCGTGACCCAGTTCGATGATCTCGGCCGCCGTGCGGTCCTGCTCCACGTAAAGGTCGAGGATCGGGTCGAGCACGTCGTAGGGCGGCAGGCTCTGATCGTCGCGCTGGTCGGGTCGCAGCTCGGCCGACGGCGGCTTCGTGATCACGCCCTCTGGGATGGTCTCGCGGCCGTCGCGCTCGTTGACGAAGCGGCACAGCTTGTACACGTCGAGCTTGAAGACGTCCTTGAGCACCGCGTAGCCACCGACCGAGTCGCCATAGATGGTGAAGTAGCCGACAGCCATCTCCGACTTGTTGCCCGTTGTGAGCACCATCCAGCCGAACTCGTTGGACAGCGCCATCAGCACCTGGCCGCGGCAGCGACTCTGCAGGTTCTCGTATGTGAGCGCCGGCTGGCGGTCCTCGAAGCTCGGCGCCAGCATCTCCAGGTAGGCGGAGAACGCTAGCTCGATGGCGATCGTGCGGTAGTCGATCCTGAGGTTCTCGGCAAGAGATTCGGCGTCGGTGCGAGAATGTTCCGACGAATAGCGCGACGGCATCGAGACGCCGTGCACATGGTCGGACCCGAGGGCATCGACGGCAACACAGGCGACGAGTGTCGAATCGATGCCACCCGACAAACCGATCACCACGTCGCCGAAGCCGTTCTTGACGCAGTAGTCGCGGGTGCCGACCACGAGCGCCTCGTACAGTTCGGCCACCGGTTCCATCGGCTCGGCGATCAGGGAGTCGATCGGCGGCGACTGGTCGGCGGCGGGTCCCGACACGACCACGACGGGCAGGCTGCGCTGCGACACGCGACCACGGGGATCGAGCAGCCGCTGACGGTACACCGGCGCCATCGGCACGTCGACGATCAACAGCTCGTCCACGAACTGCGCCGCCCGAGCCAGCAGATGCCCCTCGGCATCGAACACGACCGACGCCCCATCGAACAGCAACTCATCCTGGCCACCTACCTGGTTCACGTACACGAGCGCCGAATGGGCGTCGCGGGCCCTGGTGGCGAGCATCTGCTCTCGGTCCACCGACTTTCCGTGGTGATAGGGCGAGGCGTTGATGTTGATGCTCAACTCGGCGCCGCCAGCCCCCTGCACCATGAGCGGGCCGGATGGGCTCCAGATGTCCTCGCAGACGCTGATGCCGACCTTGACGCCGGCGATCTCGTACAGCTCCAGGTCGTCGGTCTCATCGCCGGGCGTGAAGTAGCGCGCCTCGTCGAACACGGCATAGTTCGGCAGCAGGCGCTTGCGGTACGTGTCGACGACCTGGCCGTCGGCGCACACGGCGGCGGCGTTGAACAGGTCGCGGTCCTGGTCGACGAACCCGACGACGGCGGCGCAGTGCCCGGTGCGGGCGGCCAGCTTGTGCAGGGATGCCATGTTGTCGGCCACGAAGCCCGGCTTGAGCAGTAGGTCCTCTGGCGGATATCCGGTGGTTGCCAGCTCCGTGAACGCCACCACGTCGCAGTCGGCCTCGGCCGCCTGCTCGTAGGTCGCGGTCATCTTCGCCAAGTTGCCGTCGAGGTCGCCGACCGTGACGTTGAGCTGGGCGAGCGCCACGCGGATCACCGTCACGCTGATCAGGCTATCCCGACATGCAGGTGGGGCAGGATGGGCAGGTGGGATGGTCGTTCTGGATCGATCGTGGCGGCACGTTCACCGACGTGGTCGCCCGCAGTCCCGGCGGCGAGCTCCGCACCCACAAACTCCTTTCCGTCGACCCCGACCGCTACTCGGACGCGGCCACAGAGGCCGTGCGCCGCATGCTCGGCGTCGCCACAGGCGGTGCCGTGCCGGACGGCGACGTCGACGAGGTACGCATGGGAACGACCGTCGCCACGAACGCGCTGCTGGAGCGCACCGGCGAACCGACGCTGCTGCTGATCACGGCGGGATTCGCCGACGCCCTGCGCATCGGCGATCAGCACCGACCGCAACTGTTCACTCTGCGCATCGACCTGCCAGAGCTCCTTTACGGCAACGTGGTGGAGGTGCGTGAGCGCGTCGACGCCGCTGGCCACGTGCTCGTGCCACTCGACGTCGAGCACGCCGCCGCCGAACTACGGGATGCATACGACAGCGGGTTGCGAGCCGTCGCAATCGTGCTGATGCACGGCTACCTGCACCCGGACCACGAACGGCGGCTGGCGGAGGTGGCCCAGCGCGTGGGGTTCACGCAGGTGTCCGTCAGCCACGAGGTCAGCCCGTTGCCCAAGCTGGTACCCAGGGGCGACACGACCGTGGTCGACGCCTACCTGTCGCCCGTGCTCGACCGGTACATCGCCGGGGTGGCGGGCGAGCTGAGCGACGTGCCACTGGCGTTCATGCAGTCCAACGGCGGACTTGCCGATGCCGGCGCGTTCCGGGGCAAGGACGCGATCGTCTCTGGGCCAGCCGGCGGTGTGGTCGGCATGGCGCGGGTCGCCGAGCGAGCCGGCTTCGGGCAGGCCATCGGCTTCGACATGGGCGGGACGTCTACAGACGTGTCGCTGTTCAGCGGACGATTCGAGCGCACCTTCGACTCGGTCGTCGCCGGGGTGCGCGTGAGGGCACCGATGCTGGGCATCCACACGGTGGCCGCCGGTGGCGGCTCCGTCCTGCAGTTCGACGGTGCCCGCTACCGGGTCGGACCGCAGTCGGCCGGCGCCGATCCAGGGCCCGCCTGCTACCGCCGTGGCGGACCGCTCACCGTGACCGATGCCAACGTCGTGCTGGGTCGCATCCGCGCCGAGCACTTCCCTGCCGTTTTCGGTCCCGGTGGCGACCTGCCGATCGACGCCGAAGCGTCGCGACGACTGTTCGGCGAGCTGGCAGAGAAGATCGGCGCAGCCGCCGGCACCAGTCCCGACATCGAGAGTGTCGCCGCCGGCTTCGTGGACATCGCCGTCGAGAACATGGTCAACGCCATCCGACGCATCTCCGTGCAACGCGGCCACGACGTCACGCGCTGCGTCCTCGTCAGCTTCGGTGGCGCCGGTGGTCAACACGCCTGCGCCGTGGCCGACGCCCTCGGCATCGACACCGTGCTGGCCCATCGCTTGGCCGGGGTCCTGAGCGCGTACGGCATGGGTCTGGCCGATCGCAGCGCGCTGCGCCAGCGGGCAGTCGGGTTGCCGCTCGACACCGACGGTGTCTCGGACACCATCGCCGACGGCCTCGATGAGCTGGCGGCCGACGCCACCGCCGAACTGCGCCGCGGACCGGGGTCGGGCGATGTGTCCGTCGAGCGCCGAGTGCACGTGCGCTACGACGGCACCGACACCGCGCTCGAGGTGCC